>JAZRXQ010000121.1:0-4027 GCA_045600305.1 Lachnospiraceae bacterium | reverse complement strand
TAGGACCTGGTATTCATATCGCCTAATACCTTTTTCATCAGTCCAAAGTACAAAAGCTCATCCTCAGTGAGCACATTAAGAGGGTATTGCACGCTGACATATGCGATACCATTTGTCGCAACATCATGATATATTGCCTTTGCCTTTCCCGCCTTTTTTTCCTCATTGTGCAAGGGTCTGGCCTCTTTTTTCATGTCAGCTCTCTCTAGCATAGGAAGACACAGTAAATCCTCAGGACTATCAGGTGTAGACTGATACTCTTTAAGGCTAATCGTCTGCTCTACAAGCTCTTCTTTTTGCTCATCTGAAAGAGTAGATTTATATTCCTCTAGTTTTTGTGCTAAGGCGTCATCCTTTTCTGCGGTAAGCCCCTTCTTGGGTGCGAGCACAACTAAAACCGAATGCTTATTATCTAAGAGACATTCCTGTACCAGTTTTTCAAAATAACCTTCTTCATTTTCAAGTTTTTCTCTAAGCTGCCCAAATATATTTCCTATTTTTACTAAATCAAATACAGCATTATCATCATGAAGCCAGGTTGTCATACAATTCATGCAGTAGATTAGTCCCTTGGGATATCCACCGAAATCTGCCTCTCTGTATGAGAATTCATTAGAATTAATTCCTGCAAGAATTGACTTCTTGTTGATTCCATTTTTTACCTGCTTCTCTAGCTCTGTTCTTATTATTTGAACAAATTTTTCTTTATCACTCTCATTGGCGTGTTTTGCGGCAATTGAGAAAAATGGCTGACGAACTGATGTATCAAAGCCAGAAATAATATCATCCCCTATTCCCGCATCAATAAGTGCCTGCTTAACAGGTGCTCCTGACATGCCAAACATACAGTAATCAATGATATCTAATGCAATATTTTTCTCTAAATCTGTTCCATCAGGGAGTGCCACATTTAGTGATAGATATGTATTGTTTTCCTCTGAATCTGTGGTAGCTATTGGATATTCAAAGCGTTCTGTTTTAACCTCATCAAAAGCTTTCTGTAGTTTAATTGTCGAATCAATAGGTTGTGCGTCAAACTTACTTAAGTAGTCTTCATCAATAAACTTAAGCTTCTCCTCAACATCCATATCTCCATAAAGATAGATATATGAATTGCTGGGATGATAATATTTCCTGTGAAAATCAAGGTAATTCTCGTATGTAAGTTCAGGAATTACGTCAGGATCTCCGCCAGACACATAGCCATAGCCTGTATCAGGATAGAGTGCATGGAAAACGTCCTCCTCTAGCATACCTTCAGGAGAAGAAAAAGCACCCTTCATCTCGTTGTATACTACACCATTGATGGTAAGCTCTCCCTCAGCATTTTCTAATTCATAATGCCAGCCTTCCTGTTTAAAAATCTCTTCACGCTTGTAGATATTGGGATGAAATACTGCATCTAAATACACATCCATAAGATTATGAAAATCCTTGTCATTGGTACTTGCAACTGGATACATTGTCTTATCTGGGAATGTCATAGCGTTTAAGAATGTGTTGAGACTCCCCTTTGCAAGCTCTATAAAAGGATCCTTGATTGGAAATTTTTCTGAACCGCAAAGAACAGTGTGTTCAATTATATGAGGCACTCCTGTCGAATCCTCTACTGGTGTTCTAAAAGCGATTGAAAATACTTTGTTATTGTCATCGTTTTTGATAACAGCTACTCTGGCACCAGTTTTAATATGTCTAAGAACTATTCCTTCTGAAGAAATATCATCTAGTTTTTCTGTCTTGATTATCTCGTAATTATTGTACATGTAATCTCTCTTTCTATTGTGTTTTTCTCGTGAATCACGAAGATAAAAGCATTATATCATATTAAGAATTTGTTGCATATAAAAAATATATCATTGAAATATTAATTGTCACGAGACAGAGATAACAAAAAACCACCTCTAATGAGGTGGTTTGAATTAACTTCTCGATATATGACAGATTAAGCACGAGATACGTTAGCTGCCTGAGGTCCCTTAGCACCATCAACAACTTCAAACTCTACTGCCTCTCCATCCTTTAACTCCTTGAAGCCTTCCATGTTCAATGCTGAAAAATGAACGAATACATCGTTGCCGGCTTCATCTGAGATAAATCCATAGCCTTTCTTTGCGTTGAACCACTTAACAGTTCCCTTCTGCATAATAAAATCCTCCAATACGTGGGTTTATAAAAACAGACTGCCTAATTGCATGTCCTTGTTAAAAAATATCACAAAAGACCTCTCGTGTCAATTTTATTTTATGCAATTTTCACTAAAATCTCACGAAACTACATCTTTGAATCCACAACCTGCACATCAAGCTTATTAAAAGGTATCTCTATTCCCGCGTCAACAAATGCATATCTTATGATTTCATTAATCCTATCCGCTAATGTCCAATAGCTTGAAGGGTCTACCCATGCACGAATCTCTAGATTAAGTGCAGAATCTCCAAACTCACACAAAACAACCTCTATAGGCTTATCCTTGACAATTAACGGATCTTTCTTTAACGCCTCTACAATGGTATCTCTTGCTTTTTTAACATCTGTTGAAAAATCAATCCCTACATGCGTCTTAAGTCGAATTGCACCATTTCTTGATTCGTTGATTATCTGTGCATTGGCAATGGCTCCATTAGGCACTACTATCATCCTGCCATCACCAGTACGAAGCTTGGTGTAAATAACAGAAATCTCTTTTACTGTACCTCTGTTACCATCAGCTAAGGTAATAAAATCTCCAACCCTAAAGGGTCTTGATATTAATATCAAAAGTCCGCCAGCAAAATTCTGTAACGATCCCTGTAGAGCCAAACCTATCGTAACACCCAAGGATGCAACCACTGCCGCAACAGATACTGTTTGAACTCCAAATAAGCCCAAAATTAGTGCTATTAGAAACACTATAAAAACAATCTTGATACTTATGCCAACAAAGCTTATTACGCCTTCATCAACGTTATTCTTAGTAAGTAGCTTTTTTACCAGCTTTGATATAAGCTTTAATATGAGCATTCCCAATAGCCAAACTATCACCGCCATAACTAGAGCGATTAGAAAGCTTAACACAGGCGGAAGTATACCACTTAAAGCACCACCAACTGTACCATTTTTTGTAATTACATCTACTAGCTGATGTATAAAATTAAAGTTATCTGCGCTTAACTCAGGTATATTAAGCTCACTTGTAGCACCTTGTATGCTATCAATTATAGTTGTACCCATTTTTTCACCTAAATCTCATGAATAAAAAGACCACTTCGAAGCTTGGGTTCAAACCATGTAGACTTAGGAGGCATAAGAAGTCCTGCATCTGCAACCTCAAATAGCTCCTGTATACTGGTAGGATACATTGCAAATGCAACCTTGCAGTCTCCCTCGTAAGCATCACATCTAGCCACAAGCTCACCGAGTCCTCTGATTCCTCCAACAAAATCAATTCTCTTATCAGTTCTAGGATCACCTATTCCAAGAACTGGTCCAAGAAGTAGGTTCTGTAGCATAGATACATCTAGCCCTTCAACGGGGTCAGTGCTCTTGTCTGACGCCTTGATACCGAGTCTATACCACTTACCTGCAAGATACATACCTATCTCGCCCTTTTTAGTAGGCTTTCTGTCATCAGCTTCAGAAATCGGATTGATATAAAAAATCTCAGAAACCTTTGCAAGAAACTCTTCGTCAGAAAGACCGTTAAGGTCCTTGATTACACGATTGTAATCCATAATCATAAGCTCTTCATCAGCAAATAATACCGATAAGAAATAATTAAATTCCTCATCCCCAGTATATCCAGGATTTGCCTCACGACGCTTGAGTCCGACCTTGACAGCAGATGCTGCTCTATGATGACCATCTGCAATATAAATCTCATTTATTGACTCAAAGCTATCTCTTATTGTTGCAATATCACCTGCAGAATTGATAACCCATACCCTATGTCCGATTCCATCATCGGATACGAAATCAACCTCTGGTGCAGTCTGCTTCACATCATTAAGCACACGTGCTATATCAGGATTTTTTCTATATGCTAAGAAAA
>JAZRXQ010000120.1:0-11738 GCA_045600305.1 Lachnospiraceae bacterium | reverse complement strand
AGATGCATTCGAAAATATGGGTGCTCAGCTTGTAAAGGAAGTTGCTACAAAGACAAATGATGTAGCAGGTGATGGAACAACAACAGCTACAGTTCTTGCTCAGGCAATGATTAATGAAGGTATTAAGAACCTTGCAGCAGGTGCAAACCCAATCATCCTTAGAAAGGGTATGAAGAAGGCTACAGATGCAGCAGTTGAAGCTATTAAGGCTATGAGCTCACCAGTTGATGGTAAGAATCATATCGCAAAGGTTGCTGCAATTTCAGCTGGAGATGAAGCAGTTGGAAACATGGTAGCAGACGCTATGGAAAAGGTTTCAAAGGATGGCGTTATCACAATCGAAGAGTCAAAGACAATGCAGACAGAGCTTGACCTTGTAGAAGGTATGCAGTTCGATAGAGGGTATATCTCAGCTTACATGGCAACAGATATGGACAAGATGGAAGCAGTTCTTGACAATCCTTATATCCTCATCACAGATAAGAAGATTTCAAACATTCAGGATATTCTTCCTATCTTAGAGCAGATTGTACAGTCTGGAAGCAGACTCTTAATCATTGCTGAGGACGTAGAGGGCGAGGCTCTTACAACACTTATCTTAAATAAGCTTCGTGGAACATTTAATGTAGTAGCTGTTAAGGCTCCTGGATATGGTGATAGACGTAAGGCTATGCTTGAGGATATAGCTATCCTTACAGGCGGAACTGTTGTATCATCTGAGCTTGGCATGGAGCTTAAAGAGGCTACAATGGATGTACTTGGACGCGCTAAGAGTGTTAAGGTTCAGAAGGAGAATACAGTTATCGTTGATGGAGCTGGTAAGGCTAGTGATATCAAGGCTAGAGTTGCTCAGATCAAGAAGCAGATTGAGGATACAACTTCTGAGTTTGACAAAGAGAAGCTTCAGGAGAGACTTGCAAAGCTCGCTGGTGGAGTTGCAGTTATCAGAGTAGGTGCTGCTACTGAGACAGAGATGAAGGAATGCAAGCTCCGTATGGAGGATGCTCTCAATGCTACTAGAGCAGCAGTTGAAGAGGGTATCATCGCTGGTGGTGGATCAGCATACATTCATGCTTCAAAGAAGGTTGCTGAGCTTGCTGGTAAGCTTGACGGAGATGAGAAGACAGGAGCTAATGTTATCTTAAAGGCTCTTGAGGCACCTCTTTACTATATTTCAGCTAACGCTGGTCTCGAGGGATCAGTTATTATTAACAAGGTACGCGAGGCTAAGGTTGGAACAGGATTCAATGCAGCTACTGAGGAGTATGTAGACATGGTAGCATCAGGAATCATCGATCCTGTTAAGGTTACTAGAAGTGCACTTGTAAATGCTACTTCAGTTGCATCAACACTCCTTACAACAGAGGCAGTTGTAGCAACAATCAAGGAGCCCGAACCTCCTATGCCCGCTGGCGCACCTGGAATGGGAATGATGTAAAAATAACCCCCTCAAAAGAGGGGGTTATTTTTACATCTATTATAAATCAAAATTACTTGCATTCACTCCTAAATATGCTATACTATTTCTGTATGTGTGGGGAGAAAGAAAGAGGTTACATCAAGTATGAAAATACAAAACATTGATGACGTAGAAGCTTTTTTCAAGATGATCGACACTTGTACAGGTACAGTTGAGCTAGTTACAGGTGAAGGAGATAGGCTTATTCTAAAATCTAAGATGAGTCAGTATGTTTCACTTGAGAAATTGTTTGCGCATGGCGATATTCCTGAATTAGAAATCGTCGCACATGAAAAGGAAGATTTAGAAAAAATCATTCACTTTATGATGAATAACTAATATTTAAGCATCGGCTAACACCGATGCTTAAAGTGGTTTTTTTAGCACACAAAAAAAGAGTTTATTTAGGGGGAACTATGGGAAAAGTAGCGATTGTTACAGATAGTAATTCTGGAATCACTCAGAAAGAAGGCAAGGAACTTGGTGTATATGTTCTTCCTATGCCTTTTTACATAGATGAAAAACTCTATTATGAGGAGATTGATCTGAGTCAGGAGCAGTTTTATGAGCTTCTCAAGGATGATAAGGATATCAAGACATCTTCACCTATCATCGGTGAGGTTGCTGATTTGTGGGATAGACTTTTGACGGAATACGATGAGATTGTCCATATCCCTATGTCTAGTGGTCTTTCTGGTTCTTGCCAGGCGGCAGCAGTTCTTGCAGATGATTATGAAGGCAGAGTTCAGGTTGTAGATAATCAGCGTATATCAGTTACTATGAGGCGTTCGGTTATTGATGCCAAGAACCTGTCAGAGCAGGGTAAGAGTGCATTTGAGATAAAAAAGATTCTTGAAAAAGAAAAGCTTGAAGCGTCTATATACATAATGGTTGACACCTTATACTATCTAAAAAAAGGTGGTCGTATCACTCCAGCTGCAGCAGCACTTGGAACTATGTTAAAGCTCAAGCCAGTACTCCAGATTCAAGGGCAAAAGCTTGATGCATATGCTAAGGCACGCTCAGTAAAGCAGGCAAAGGAAATGATTATTAGTGCCATCAGAAAAGACTTTACTACCAGATTTAAGCAGCCTGACGGAATGAACATGTATTTGGATATTGCATATTCATATGACAGAGAGGCAGCAGAGGAATTTGCCATGGAGGTAGCAGAAGAGTTTCCTGGACACATCGAGACAGTAATACATCCATTATCATTATCCGTTTCGTGTCATATTGGACCTGGTGCGCTTGCGGTTGCAATTAGTCATAGGATATAGATAATCTTGGCAACGGATAATGATAGTGAAAACTCAAAGCGAAGCGTGAGTTTGAACGATTCTCAGCCAAGTAAAAATATCAAGTAGAAAACACCGAACAGAAAGAATAAATAGGAAAAGAGGAAAAAAATCATGGTAAAGGCAGTAGTTGGAGCCAACTGGGGAGACGAAGGTAAAGGTAAAATTACAGATATGCTTTCTGCTGAGGCTGATATTATTATCAGATTTCAGGGTGGAGCAAATGCAGGACATACCATAAAAAACAATTATGGTAAGTTTGCGTTACATACACTTCCTTCTGGAGTATTCTATGATCACACTACAAGCATAATTGGTAATGGAGTAGCACTTGACATTAAGAAGCTTCACAATGAGATTAAGTCGATTGTTGATCAGGGCGTTCCCATGCCTAAGATTTTAGTATCAGATAGAGCACAGATGGTTATGAGCTATCACGTTTTATTTGATGTTTATGAGGAGGAGAGATTAGGTGGTAAGTCCTTTGGGTCTACCAAGTCAGGTATAGCACCTTTTTATGCTGATAAGTTCTCGAAAATAGGCTTCCAGGTAAGTGAGCTTTTTGATGACGAGGTTCTTTTAGATAAGTGTCAGATGATTTGTGACAAGAAAAATGTTTTGTTAGAGCACCTTTATCATAAGCCTCTTCTCACAGTAGAGGGTCTTATGGATGAGCTTCACGAGTATAGAGATATGGTTGCTCCTTACGTTGCAGATGTGTCAGCTTTTCTTGACCAGGCTATCAAGGAAGGCAAGACTATTCTTCTTGAGGGTCAGCTTGGAACAATGAAGGATCCTGACCACGGAATCTATCCCATGGTTACATCATCATCTACCTTAGCTGCGTACGGTGCGATTGGTGCAGGACTTCCTCCCTATGAGATTAAACAGGTGGTTACTGTAGTCAAGGCATATTCATCGGCAGTAGGCGCAGGAGAATTTGTATCAGAGATATTTCATGACGAAGCCAAGGAACTCAGAGACCACGGCGGAGACGGCGGAGAGTACGGTGCTACAACTGGTCGTCCTAGAAGAGTGGGCTGGTTTGACTGTGTGGCTTCTAAATATGGATGTCGTATGCAGGGAACTACAGACGTTGCACTTACAGTAGTAGATGCACTTGGATATCTCGATGAGATTCCTGTATGTGTAGGCTACGAGTTAGATGGTGAGGTAATTACAGATTTCCCTGTTACGTCTAAGCTTAAGAGATGTAAGCCTGTCCTTGAGGTTCTTCCTGGATGGAAGTGTGATATCAGAGGAATCAAAAAGTTTGAGGATTTACCTGAAAACTGCCAGAAATATATCAGATTTATTGAGGAGCATATCGGATATAAGCTTACTATGGTTAGTAACGGACCTGCTAGAGAGGATATCATATACATGTAACCGTACAGAGAAAAATTACATGTCTGTACGGTTACATAGAGATTTATAACAGAAATTAATAAATAGGAGAAACAAAATAATGAACACAAGCGAAAAAGCAGTCGCAGCTCACAAGGAGTGGAACGGCAAATTATTTACAGGAGTAAAATCACCTGTCAAGTCTAGAGAGGATTTGGCAATTGCCTATACACCCGGAGTAGCGGAGCCTTGCAAGATAATTGCTGAGGATCCCAAGGCGGCTTACGACTATACAATTAAAGCCAATACTGTTGCCGTAGTATCAGATGGTTCGGCAGTACTTGGACTTGGCAATATTGGACCTCTTGGTGCTATGCCAGTTATGGAGGGAAAATCAGTTCTCTTCAAGGAATTTGGTGGAGTTAATGCATTTCCCATCTGCCTTGATACACAAGATACTGAGGAGATTATTCAAGCAGTTAAAAATATTGCCCCCACCTTTGGTGGAATCAATTTAGAGGATATCTCTGCACCTCGTTGCTTTGAGATAGAGACAAGACTCAAGGAGATGCTTGATATCCCTGTATTTCATGATGACCAGCATGGTACAGCAATTGTAGTTTTAGCTGGTGTTATCAATGGACTTAAATTAACAGGCAAGAAAAAAGAAGAGTGCAAGGTAGTTGTATCTGGAGCAGGAGCTGCAGGTGTGGCTATCTCAAAGCTTCTCTTACTCTATGGCTTCAAGGATGTAACTATGTGTGGAAGCCGTGGAATCATTTGTGAGGATGATCCCAAGATTAACTGGATGCAGAAGGAGATGTGCAAGGTTACCAACCTAAGAAAACAGTCTGGTTCACTTGCAGATGCTCTTGTTGGAGCGGATATCTTTATCGGTGTTTCAGCTCCTGGAATAGTAACTGCAGAGATGGTTGAAAAGATGAATAATGATAGTATCCTTTTTGCAATGGCAAACCCCGTTCCTGAAATTATGCCTGATGTAGCAAAGGCTGCAGGAGCAAGAGTCGTTGGTACAGGTCGTAGCGACTTCCCTAACCAGGTCAACAACGTTATTGCGTTCCCTGGAATATTCAAGGGCGCATTAGAGGGACATGCAAAGCAGATTACTGAGGACATGAAGCTTGCAGCTGCTCAGGCACTTGCAGATCTTGTAAGTGATGAGGAGCTTTGTGATGACTATGTCATCCCTGAACCCTTTGACCCTAGAACAGCAGAGGTAGTTGCAAAGGCAGTCAAGGACAATATCTAATATGTCAGATGCAACAATTATTTACAAAGTTATGATTCTAAAGATGCTTTCCCTGTCGGCTACAGAATTGACAGGGAATGCATTTATGGATTTTTTTCTAGAAAACAATTACACCAATTTCTTTACGTTGCAAAGCGTTCTGGGAGAGCTTGTAACAAGCTCATTAATCCACGAAGAAAAGGTTCACAACAATACCCTTTATACCATCACAAATGAAGGAAAAAATGTCCTTGTTCAGTTTGAAAAAGAACTTTCAAAATCTGTGCTGGATGACATAAAAAGATTTCTCGAAGAAAAGAAAATAGAACTAAAAAAATCGACTGCACTACTTGCGGACTATTATATAGATCCTGATGGAGATTATGAAGTGAGACTTCGTACAAGAGAAGAAATAAAAACTGTGGTGGATTTAACTCTTAGAGTGAAAAATGAAGATGTAGCAAAAGCAATATGTAAGAATTGGAAAAATAAGGGCATGGATTGCTACACATACCTTATGGAATTATTAGTAGAATAAATGGAGAGCTTATGAGAGAAAAATATGAGAGCTTATCGTTGGCTATTTTGAGAGATTTGGCTAAAACCAGGGGTATAAAAAGCCCTACTGTGCTTAAAAAGGCAGAGCTTATTGAGGCGATGCTTTCCTTAGATGAAGCAGAAGCTTTGGAAAAGAAAAAAGAAGAAAAAAAAGAAGAGAGAAAAGAAGAGAAAAAAGAAGTAAAGCCTGCTAAAAAAGCTGAGGATGTAGCAGTAGAAAAAGCACAGGAGAAATCCACAGAAAAAACAAATGACACATCGGATAATTATCCCTCTTATCAGGGCGAATTAGATTCTGGAGAGGAGGCTAATGGAATTCTCGAGGTTATGCCAGATGGTTTCGGATTTATAAGAAGTGCTAACTATCTGCCTGGAGAAAATGACGTATATGTTGCTCCTATGACGATTAGAAGATATAGACTTCGCACGGGAGATATCATTGTAGGCAACCGAAAAATCAAGGGACCTACGGAAAAATATCAGGCCTTACTTTACATAAAGACTATAAACGGAATTGCTCCGGAAGAAGCCGCAAAACGTGTGCCTTTTGAGAGACTTACACCTATTTTTCCTGATGAAAGATTACATTTAGAGACTGCTAGATCAGCTGTTAGCACTAGAATAGTAGACTTGGTAAGTCCTATTGGAAAAGGACAGCGTGGTATGATTGTATCGCCTCCCAAGGCTGGAAAGACGACGCTTCTTAAACAGGTTGCTGCAGCAGTGTTAGCTAATAATCCTGAGATGCATATAATAATTCTTCTTATCGACGAGAGACCGGAGGAGGTTACAGATATCAAGGAAGCAATTGTCGGTGACAATGTGGAGGTTATATACTCTACCTTTGATGAGCAGCCCGAAAGACATAAGAGAGTCTCTGAAATGGTTATTGAGCGAGCAAGAAGACTTGTTGAGCAAAAAGAGGATGTAATGATACTTCTTGATTCAATAACAAGACTTGCAAGAGCATACAACATGGTGGTTCCACCTAGTGGACGTACTCTTTCTGGTGGACTTGATCCAGCAGCTCTTCATATGCCAAAGAGATTTTTTGGAGCAGCCAGAAATATGAGAGAAGGCGGAAGTCTTACGATTCTCGCAACAGCACTGGTTGATACGGGAAGCAAGATGGATGATGTCGTATACGAGGAGTTTAAGGGAACTGGTAATATGGAGCTTGTTTTAGATCGCAAGCTTTCAGAAAAAAGAATATTCCCTGCAATTGATATTACTAAGTCTGGAACGAGAAGAGAGGATTTACTCCTAAATAGCGAGGAACAGGAAGCAGTTAATATTATGCGTCGCGGCATCAATGGAATGAAGTCAGAAGAGGCTGTTGAACAGATACTTAACATGTTTACACATACACGTAGCAACAACGAATTTGTTCAGACAATGAAAAAACAACGCTTCTAGGCATTGGAGCGTTATACATGGTTAGAACACACTAACCATGTACTACAAAAAATACAATATGTAGTCACCTTTTTTTGTAATGTTTTACCAAATATGATAAAATATTCCACTAAGAGGTGGCTTTTTTTATGCCACAAATTATTTCATGAAAGTGAGGTTACACTATGGGATCAAGAACCTTTAAAAATGGTGTACATCCCTTTGAGGGCAAGGAACTCTCTAAGGATGCACCTGTTAAAGCGTATCTGCCTCAAGGTGAGATGGTTTATCCTTTATCGCAGCATATAGGTGCACCTGCCAAGCCTGTTGTATCTGTAGGCGATACAGTTCTCAAGGGTCAGATGATAGCGGAGCCAGGTGGATTTGTTTCTGCGGGTATTTTCTCATCTGTATCAGGAAAAGTAACTAAGATAGCTCCTCATCGAGTTGCTACAGGAGACATGGTCAACTCAATTCACATTGAGAATGACGGACTCTACACAGAGGTTGAATACAATCCATGCAAGAATCTTGATGAGTTATCTGCATCAGATATCATCGAGCGCGTTATGAAGGCTGGAGTTGTAGGTATGGGAGGCGCAGGTTTCCCTACACATGTCAAGCTTTCTCCTAAGGACCCTGACAAGATAGATTACATCATCGCTAACTGTGCGGAGTGCGAGCCCTATCTTACAAGTGATTACAGACGTATGATGGATAACCCAGAGCTACTTATTGGTGGTATGAGAATTGTTCTTCGCTGCTTCCCTAATGCAAAGGGTGTTTTGGGAATTGAGGACAACAAGCCTGATTGTATCAAGAAGCTCAAGGAATTATGTAAAAATGAGCCTCGTATTGAGGTATGTCCTTTACAGACCAAGTATCCTCAGGGTGGAGAGCGTCAGCTCATATACGCTGTTACAAAAAGAGCAATCAATTCAACCATGCTTCCCGCTGATGCAGGCTGCATAGTTGACAATGTAGAGACACTTGTTTGTATTTATAGAGCAGTAATAGAGGGCAAGCCTGTTATGGGCAGAATCTTTACTGTTACAGGAGATGCTATTGTTGAACCCAGGAATTTTGAGGTGCTTACAGGTACTAGCTACAAGGAGCTATTAGAGGCAGCTGGTGGACTTAAGGCTCCTGCAGAGAAGATTATTTCAGGTGGACCTATGATGGGATTTTCTATGTTTGACTTAGATGTACCCATTACCAAGACCAACTCATCACTTTTAGCTCTTACCAAGGATGAGGTTAGTCAGTATGAGCCAGGTCCTTGTATCAACTGTGGTCGTTGCGTAGAGGCGTGTCCAGAGCTTTTAGTTCCTTCAAAGCTTGCCAAGATGGCTGATTTAGGCTTAGGTGAGGATTTTGAAAAATGGAACGGTATGGAATGTGTAGAGTGTGGTAGCTGTAGCTACGGATGCCCTGCACGCAGACAGCTCACACAGTCAATCAAGACAATGAAGAAAAATATCTTAGCAGAACGCCGCAAGGCAAGTGCTAAGTAGTTAGGAGGATAGACATATTATGGAAGACAACAAGCTTAATGTGTCGTCATCACCTCACGTCAGAGCCAGAGATGGTATCAACAAGATAATGCTCTATGTAGTGATAGCATTACTTCCTACAACCATTTATGGTATCTACAATTTTGGCTATATGGCTGCAATCATTGTAGTAGCTACAGTTGCAAGCTGTGTGGCATCAGAGGTGGTATTTGACCTTATTACTAAGAGAAAAATCACAATAAATGACATGAGTGCGGTAGTCACAGGTTTACTTCTTGCACTCAATCTACCTGTCACTATTCCTGTATGGGAGGCTGTACTTGGTGGAGTATTTGCAATTATCGTAGTCAAGATGCTTTTTGGAGGACTAGGACAGAATTTCATGAACCCTGCGCTGGGTGCGAGATGCTTCCTTCTCATTGCATTTGCAGCTGATATGACTAAGTTTACAACAGATACCTATACATCAGCTACACCTCTTGCAGCAATGAGAGCAGGAGAGATGCCTTATTCCAACATGGACCTCATTATAGGACATCATCCTGGAACAATTGGAGAGACATCAGTAATTGCCATCTTAGTTGGAGCAATAATTCTTATACTTTTGGGAGTTATCACACTTGAGATTCCTGGAAGCTACATACTTGCATTCCTTGCATTTATGATCGTATTCTCACAGGGTGGACTTATTCAGACAGGTTCTGTAAATGTTGGATATATGTGTGCACAGCTTTGCAGCGGTGGACTTATGTTAGGAGCCTTTTTCATGGCAACGGATTATGTATCAAGCCCGATTACACCCAAGGGCAAGATCGTATTTGGTATTTGCTGTGGTATACTAACAGGACTCTTTAGAGTATTTGGTGCCAACGCCGAGGGAGTTAGCTTTGCGATTATTATTTCAAATCTACTCGTTCCTCTTATTGAGAAGGCAACTATTCCTAGAGCATTTGGTCAGATCAAGAAGAAAAAGGAGGCTAAGTAATGAAAAAAATAATTCACGATACACTTATCCTCTTTGCTTTTACTCTGGTGATTGGTGCACTGCTTGGTCTTGTATATATGGTGACTAAGACACCTATCGCAGAGGCTGCTGAGAAAAAAGCTCAGGAGGCATACAAGGCAGTATTTGAGACTGCAGATAGCTTTACTGCACTTGATGGATTTGACAAGGCTGCTGCAACAGAACTCGTTAAGGGTGATGGCTTTGAGGACCAGATTGATGATGTTCAGGTAGCAAAGTCATCCTCAGGAGATATACTTGGATATGTAATTACTGTTACAGCCAAGGATGGTAGCCAGGGAGATATTACATTCTCTGTTGGTATCCAAAATGACGGAACTGTCAATGGATATTCAATTACTAATACATCAGAGACACCTGGACTTGGTATCAAGGCATCTGATGAGAGCTTTATGGCATTCTTCCAAAACAAGCTAGTTGATGCATTTACAGTAGTTAAGCAGCCTGTGGCAGCTGACGGTGAGGTTGAGGCTATTTCAGGAGCTACAATCACATCCAAGGCTATGGCAAATGGATGTAATGCTGCAATTGATTACTTTTCAAAAAATCTAAAGGGGGTGAACTAATATGAATAAAATTGGTGAGCGCCTTTATAATGGTTTGATTAAGGAAAATCCCACATTCGTACTTATGTTAGGTATGTGTCCCACACTTGCTGTTACATCATCAGCAATGAACGGACTTGGAATGGGACTTTCGACAACAGTAGTTTTGATTCTTTCTAACTTACTTATTTCATTGTTTAGAAAGATTATCCCTGATGGAGTCAGAATGCCTGCGTTTATCGTAATCGTAGCATCGCTTGTTACAATGGTTGAGTTCTTGCTCAAGGCGTATATTCCTGCTCTGTCAGACTCATTGGGAGTATATATCCCTCTTATCGTTGTTAACTGTATTATCTTAGGACGTGCAGAGAGCTTTGCTTCCAAGAATAATCCTGGCATCTCGATTTTCGATGGACTTGGTATGGGACTTGGATTTACAATGGGTCTTACACTTATCGGTCTCGTTCGTGAGATTCTCGGTGCTGGACAGATTTTTGGTTTCCAGGTTCTTTCACTTGATTGGTTCAAGCCTATCACAATTTTCATCATGGCACCTGGTGCATTCCTTGTACTTGCTGTATTGGTTGCCATCATGAATATCATTCGTGCCAAGGCTGAAGCCAAGGGCAAGCCTCTTGCAAAGCCCAGTGGA
The DNA here is from genome assembly GCA_045600305.1 of Lachnospiraceae bacterium. GTDB lineage: Bacteria > Bacillota > Clostridia > Lachnospirales > Lachnospiraceae > JAZRXQ01. The sequence continues at coordinate 697 of JAZRXQ010000120.1, read as the reverse complement.
TGTCTCACAGGTGACTGTGCTGGATGTTCACAGAGCTGCAGTGATAGAAAAGCAGAATTTGCTGGAGAGGAGGAGACAAAATAATGGAGATTTTACTTACAGTTGCTGTAGGCTCTGCGATTATCAATAACGTAGTCCTCAGTCAGTTCCTTGGAATTTGTCCCTTCCTTGGAGTTTCAAAAAATACCAAGACTGCTGCAGGAATGGGTGGTGCCGTTATTTTCGTTATCACGCTTTCATCATTAGTTACAGCAGCAATCTATCAGGGAATTCTCAATAATCCCTGGTTACAGGAGCAGGGTATTGACCTTACATATCTCAAGACAATTGTATTTATTTTGGTTATTGCCGCTTTAGTACAGTTTGTTGAGATGTTCCTTAGAAAGGTTATACCTTCACTTTACAAGTCACTCGGTGTTTATCTTCCACTTATCACAACTAACTGTGCGGTACTTGGAGTAGCTCTTACCAACGTGACCAAGGAATACAACATTGGAGTATCTGTTGTCAATGGTCTTGCAACGGCAATCGGATTTTTCATTGCTATTGTTATTATGGCAGGTCTTCGCGAGAAAATTGAGTACAATGATGTTCCCAAGCCTTTCAAGGGTATACCTATTGTACTTATAACAGCTGCACTTATGTCAATTGCATTCATGGGATTCTCTGGAATGCAGCTCAAGTTTTAGGAGGATAG
>JAZRXQ010000119.1:0-7412 GCA_045600305.1 Lachnospiraceae bacterium | reverse complement strand
GAATTGGAAACAGTATGGCTGACACAGAAACAAATGGAAGAATTGTTTAATGTTAAACATGCCACAGTAAGTGAACATATCTCCAATATACTTGCTTCCGGAGAATTGGATGAGACTTCTGTCGGTTTTTCCGACAAAAGTTCTGGAGGAAGAAAACCTAAGATTTATAATTTAGATATGATACTTTCTGTAGGATATCGTGTAAACTCCAAGCGAGGAATCGCATTTCGTAGATGGGCCAATTCTGTGTTAAAGCAGTATGTGATTCAAGGATATGCTATAAATGAAAAGAGATTGCAGGCACTTGAGAGAACGGTTGATATACAGACAAAGATGCTTGCGTCTACATTGGATATTGAAGAGTCCGATGTTTTAAAAGCTGTTAGTTCATATACTGAAGCATTAATGTTATTGGATAAATATGATCATCAATCTCTTGAAAAACCAGAGGGAAACAAGCCAATATATAGAATTACCTATGAAGAATGTAGAAAAATGGTTTCGCTGATGGAAGATTCGTTTAAGTCAGATGTGTTTGGTGTAGAAAAGGAGCAGGGTAAGGTTGAAGGTATTTTAGCAGCAGTATATCAAAGTGTATTTGGCGGAGATGTATACCCATCGCTAGAAGAAAAGGCAGCTAATTTATTGTATTTTATGATCAAAGACCATCCATATGCAGATGGATGTAAACGTATTGCTGCCTCTTTATTTTTGGAATTCCTGGCACGAAATAATGCTTTATACAGAGATGATAGCAAGATAATTAGTGATGGAGCATTAGTTGCGATTACACTTATGATTGCGGAGTCGAGACCAGAAGAAAAAGATATAATGGTTAATCTTGTAATGAATTTTTTGACGATGTAGTTTGCTTTAAAAATTGAAATTTTATATAGTTGGTAGAACGTAAACATCGAAAGTGCTACCGATAGACGGTTAGCTTGAAATTAAAAAACAGAAAATTATAGATAATAGACCATTTATATCGGCTGACTTTTTTATATTTGCCTAAATCCAATTTCTATGATATATTAAATCAGATTGTGGGCAACTGCGCCCATGGCGTGTCAAAAGAAAAGATAATAACATAGAATTGGAGAGATAGAAATGGAAGCATATAAAGCAGACTTCATCGAGTTTATGGTAGAGAGCAACGTACTTAAGTTTGGAGATTTTACACTTAAGAGTGGTAGAAAATCCCCCTTCTTTATGAATGCTGGTGCTTATGTTACAGGTAGTCAGCTTAGCCGTCTTGGTGAATATTATGCCAAGGCTATTCATGCTGCTTATGGAGAGGATTTTGATGTATTATTTGGACCCGCATATAAGGGTATTCCTCTTGCGGTAGTTACAGCAGAGGCATTCTCAAGACTTTATGGCAAAGAGATTAAGTATTGCTCAGATAGAAAAGAAGAAAAAGACCATGGCGCAGACAAAGGTGGACTCCTTGGATATCAGCCTGTAGATGGTGACAGAGTAGTTATGATTGAAGATGTTACCACATCTGGTAAGTCTATGGAGGAGACAGTTCCCAAGGTTAGAGCCTGCGGTGACGTCGAGATAGTAGGACTTATGGTAAGTCTTAACCGTCAGGAGGTTGGTCTCTCTGGAGACAAGTCTAAGACTGCTCTTGACGAGGTTGCAGATACCTATGGATTTAAGACAGGTGCTATCGTAGATATGGCAGAGGTAACAGAACATCTTTATAACAAAGAGGTACAGGGCAAGGTTGTAATTGACGATACAATCAAGGCTGCAATAGATGCTTACTATGAGAAGTATGGAGCAAAATAATTAGTATGGTTAGACGTATCAAGTTTACCAATAAAAGAACATCGAAAAAATCATTGATATCATTAAGCTTTTCTGCGTTTACGCTTATATGGCTGATTGTATCGCTAAATCTCACCAGCAAAATGGGAGATGCGACACCTAGAGTTGTCGGTGGTATATCAATGCTGTGCTTTTTATTGGAGATTTCTGCTGTAATATTAGCAGGAAGAGCGTTGAGTGATGAAGATGTTTTTATGCAATTGCCTGTTGCAGCGATGATTACTTCATTGCTTTTTACCGCTACATTAGTTGCATTGATAATTATTGGTCTTGTAGGCTTGCTTGGATAATAAATGGAATAAAATTGTAAATGGGTTATAGAGAGATTTATTCAAAAGATATAGAAGAAATTGAAGAAAGATTTGAAGTCGTTATTGAGCGAGTGAAAATAATCGCTACAGGTGAGTCACTTTTATGGAAGAATGACGCACCAGACAATCTTGGCGAATTCGAAAGATTTTTTCGGGATTCGGCAGAAATGCTGCTTAAATCGACAGATATTTATGAAAAAGTTAAAGCAAAAGATATAGAAAAGCTAGATCTGGATGAGATAAAAAAGCTCAACAGTAGCTTATACACGGAATTGAGCGTGGAAAACTACGAGCATTCTTGGACAAATTACGATTATTCCACCCAAATGCTAGGTCATGAGTTTGGAAGGCTTTTATGCTTTTTGTATACTGAGCTGCGAGCTACAATTGTCTATGCTTATGAGGAGAGATTAAGTGATATCACATTACTTAATGAGCTGTTTGTTCAAGTATATTCCTGCTTTGATGATGAGTGGGGAGCGACTGTGGCGGAGATAGATGAGGTTATCAGATATTTCTATCACGATTACAGTGAGGTATTTGTTGAGCAGGCAGTTAGAGAGGTTGTTGACCCAGAGCTTGACTTCTTTACTAGAATAGTTATGGATTCGGATTTGTCCGATGAAAAATACTTGTTTAAGTATGGCGAATACATAGATGAATCGACTATTAGGTTTGCTAAGTTTATCAATTCAATGCCAGAGGCAGCAGTTAAAAAAATAGCAGATACCTATACTGAAGGATATCGAATAGGTTTTGAAGTAACAGGCAAGGATTTATCCAAGAAAAAAACGGTGGACGTGCGATACCCAATAGGTATGGAGAGGGTTGTACGTCAGGCAATTCATAATTTTGAAAAATTAGGACTTCGACCTACAATTTATAGAAGTGGTTTTAATGCTATGACTGGCAGGGGTGTGTTTATTAAGGGAGTATTTACAAAACAACCCAACAGACAGTTTGAGTTTGACCATAAAAATGACAAAGCAGCATTTTTAGACAAAGCATTTGTTGCAAGACGTTTAGAGGTACTGACAGCCGCTTACGAGAATTTTAAGGATATGGCAAAGGTACACGCTGGACCTGCGGTAATTGAGACCTTTGGTGAAGAACCCTTTGATCCTAAACCCTGCGATAAGGGTTATTGTTATGACAAGCGCCAGCAGGAGCTAAATGTAGAGTATGCGTCCAAGGCTGGAGGAATAGTTAATAAATATATTCCAGGTGAGGAACGAAGCTTTACCATTATTTCTTTCCCGACACCTGATGTTGGTGACGAATTTGAAAAAATATTTGAAGAGATTGTCAAAATTAATACATTAGATTACAAGCTCTATCAGAATATGCAACAAAGAATAATAGATGTGCTAGACCGTGCAGAGTATGTAAAAGTCAAGGGGCGAGGAGAAAATAAAACCGACATCACAGTTCAGTTATATCCTACTGCAGACCCTGAAAAACAAACTAAGTTCGAAAACTGTGTAGCAGACGTCAATATCCCGGTGGGAGAGGTATTTACGTCTCCAGTGCTAAAGGGAACAGAAGGGGTGTTACATGTGAGTCAGGTTTATCTGAACGAATTATGTTATAAAAACCTCGAGCTTCATTTCAAGGATGGAATGGTGACGGATTATAGCTGTTCTAATTTTGAAGACCCAGAAAAAGGACGCGCGTACATAAAAGAAAATGTATTATATCATCACGACACACTGCCTATTGGAGAATTTGCTATAGGAACTAATACGACAGCGTATAGAGTGTCAAGGGATATGAACATAGAAAAGCTCTTGCCTATTTTGATTGCGGAAAAAACAGGTCCGCATTTTGCAGTTGGGGATACGTGCTATTCACACTGTGAGGATACAGCTGTTTATAACCCGGATGGAAAAGAGATAGTGGCTAGAGATAATGAGTGCTCAATCAAACGTAAGGATGACGATTTAAGCGCATATTTTAATTGTCACACAGATGTGACCATTCCGTATGACGAATTAGATAGCATCATAGGTTATGATAGTGAAGGAAACGAATATCCGGTAATCCAAAATGGATTATTTGTCGTTCCTGGAACAGAGGAACTAAATACACAATTAAAAAAATAATTTGAAAGAATACATATAAGAAATAGTAGGAGGACAATATGGCAACAGTAGGAATAGTTATGGGAAGCGACTCAGATATGCCCGTTATGGCAAAGGCAGCTGAGATGCTTGATAAGTTTGGAATTGATTACGAGATGAATATCATCTCAGCTCACAGAGAGCCTCAGGAGTTTTTTGATTACGCTAATACAGCTGAGGAGAGAGGACTCAAGGTTATTATTGCAGGAGCAGGAATGGCAGCACATCTTCCTGGAATGTGCGCAGCAATCTTCCCACTTCCTGTTATAGGAGTTCCCATGCACACTACATCGCTTGGTGGCAGAGATTCACTTTATTCAATAGTACAGATGCCTTCAGGAATACCTGTTGCAACAGTTGCTATTAATGGAGGAGCTAATGCAGGTATTTTGGCAGCTAAGATGCTAGCAATGTCTGATGCTAGTCTTTTAGACAAGCTTAAGGCTTACAAGGAGGATTTAAAGGATCAGGTAGTTGCTAAGGATGCTAAGCTTCAGGAAGTCGGATATAAAGAGTACAAATAAAAAATGATGTTTGTGCATCATAAAGGAGGACATAAAAATGGATTATAAGAGTTCGGGAGTAGATATAGAGGCTGGTTACAAGTCAGTCGAGCTTATGAAGGAATATGTTAAGGGTACAATGAGACCTGAGGTACTAGGTGGTCTTGGCGGTTTCTCTGGAGCATTTTCTCTTAATTCAATTAAAAATATGGAGGAGCCTGTGCTCCTTTCAGGAACAGATGGATGTGGAACAAAGGTTAAACTTGCACAGATATTAGATAAGCACGATACAATCGGAATTGACTGTGTAGCTATGTGTGTTAACGACGTAGCATGTGCTGGTGGAGAGCCTCTTTTCTTCCTTGACTACATCGCATGTGGCAAGAACTTCCCTGAGAAGATTGCTACTATAGTAAGTGGTGTTGCAGAAGGTTGCAAGCAGTCAGGTGCAGCCCTTATTGGTGGAGAGACAGCAGAGCATCCCGACCTCATGCCTGAGGACGATTATGATTTAGCTGGTTTTGCAGTTGGTGTAGTTGACAAGAAGGATATTATTACAGGTGCTGACCTGAGAGATGGCGATGTGCTAGTTGCACTTCCTTCGTCAGGTGTTCACTCAAATGGTTTTTCTCTTGTTAGAAAGATTTTTACAATGAACAGACAGAATCTTGAGCGTCATAGAGGTGAGCTTGGTTGTACTCTTGGAGAGGCACTTCTCGCTCCTACACGTATCTATGTAAATGCTCTTAAGAGCATCAAGGATGCAGGTGTCAAGGTTAAGGCATGCAGCCACATCACAGGTGGAGGCTTCTATGAGAATATCCCTCGTATGCTTATAGATGGAACACATGCGGTTATCGAAAAGAATAGCTACGAGGTTCCTGCTATTTTCAAGCTTATGGCCACTGAAGGTAATGTAGAAGAGCAGATGATGTACAATACATACAATATGGGTGTTGGAATGATTGTTGCTGTAGATAAAAACCACGTAGATAAGGCAATTGCTGCAGCTACATCAGCAGGAGATAATGCATTTGTTATTGGATATATCAAGTCAGGTGAGAAGGGAGTTACCTTATGCTAAAAATAGCGGTTTTAGTCTCAGGTGGCGGTACCAATTTACAGGCAATAATAGATTCTATGAAAAAGGGTGCTATCACCAATGCTGTGATAGATGTAGTAATCAGCAACAACGAGGGAGCCTATGCCCTGGAGAGAGCCAAGAACAATGGCATTGATGCTATGTGTATTTCTCCTAAGTCATTTACAACTCGTGATGAGTTTAATGATGCTCTCACCGAAGAGATTAAGAGTAGAGGAATAGATTTAGTTGTTTTAGCTGGATACTTAGTAATAATTCCTCCACAGCTAATAGCAGCCTATCCTAATAAGATTATAAATATTCACCCTTCGCTCATTCCTTCCTTCTGTGGTAAGGGTTACTATGGACTCAAGGTTCATGAGGAGGTTTTGAGGCGTGGAGTTAAGGTTACGGGTGCTACGGTGCATTTTGTGGATGAGGGAACAGACACAGGTCCTATTATTATGCAAAAGGCAGTAGAGGTTATGGCAGGTGACACTCCAGAGATTCTTCAGAGAAGAGTTATGGAACAGGCAGAGTGGGTAATCATGCCATGGGCAATCAATATGATCGCCAATAATGATATAGAAATAGTAGATGGATTAGTTCACATTATTGAAGAGTAAGTAGGAGAGATAACATGAAGGTTTTAATAGTTGGTAGTGGTGGAAGAGAGCATGCAATCGCTTTTTCTGTGGCTAAGAGTTCTAAGGTAGATAAGATTTACTGTGCACCTGGCAATGCTGGTATTGCGTCTATAGCTGAATTAGTTCCTATTACAGCTATGGAGTTTGACAAGCTGGCAGATTTTGCCGAAGAAAATAAAATAGACCTTACAATTATCGGTATGGATGATCCACTAGTTGGAGGAATTGTCGATGTATTTGAGAAGAGAGGGCTTAGAGTATTTGGACCTAGAGCTAACGCAGCTATTATAGAGGGTTCTAAGGCGTTTTCTAAGGAGCTTATGAAAAAATACAACATTCCTACGGCAGCTTACGAAACCTTTGAGGATGCTAATAAAGCCATAGAGTATCTTAAGACAGCCACTATGCCTATAGTCTTAAAGGCAGATGGACTTGCTCTTGGGAAGGGTGTACTTATCTGTGAGACTCTTGACGAGGCAATTGCTGGCGTAAAAGAGATTATGGAGGACAAGAAGTTTGGCTCAGCCGGCAACAAGATGGTTGTTGAAGAGTTTATGACTGGTAGAGAGGTTTCAGTTCTCTCATATGTAGATGGTAAGACTATTAAGATTATGTCTTCAGCGCAGGATCATAAGCGAGCAGGAGATGGTGATACAGGACTTAATACTGGTGGAATGGGTAACTTTTCACCTTCGCCTTTTTATACAGCTGAGGTTGATGAATTCTGTCAAAAATATATTTATCAGGCGACAGTTGATGCTATGGCGGCAGAGTGTAGAGAGTATAAGGGAATAATTTTCTTTGGACTAATGCTCACACCTAACGGACCTAGAGTACTAGAATATAATGCGAGATTTGGAGATCCTGAGGCTCAGGTTGTTCTTCCTCGTATGAAAAATGACATAATAGATGTAATG
>JAZRXQ010000118.1:0-14513 GCA_045600305.1 Lachnospiraceae bacterium | reverse complement strand
GTCGTGAAACTCACTGATATATGCGAAGCTTTCGAGGTACAAACTTGTTTGTGCTCTCGAACTGAGCATATATCTTGCGCCAACAGCGGGTGATTTGCCATGGACGGCAAATCGAGCGAACTGTGAAATGGATTGAACAGTGAGCGACCGCATTGTAGTGGTTGACTATAAATTGCAAGGCGCAGATGGTGAGTTTGCACAGCCTGACGCGCTGTCTGAGCAGGGACACCTATACCTAATTCACTTGAATGGTTGCGTCAGTTGTATCAAAAAGTATATCTTTTTGCCACACAACTTCTTATAATCTATAAAATATGTACATTTCTATTTTTTTATACTATTATAGTAAATATTAAATATCACGAGGTACACCATGATTCGAATACTTAGCTCATATCAAATGCGTAACGCAGAAAAATCCACTATGGAGGACCACCATATACCTTCACTCATATTGATGGAGAGAGCTGCCCTCTCTGCAGTAGATACTATGGCAGAGAATAATCTCTTATCTACAGAAGAACATAAAAAAAAGTTTGTCATAGTCTGCGGTCCTGGTAATAACGGTGCGGATGGCGTAGCTGTTGCAAGAATGCTCCATTTAAGAGGTGAGCGCGTCTCTATCGCTATGGTAGGAAACGAAGAAAAATATACAGATGAGCTAAAAACACAAATTAAAATTGCCAAAAGCTACGATATCCCCTTCAAGGGCAAAGCTGCAATTGAGCAGGCAGATGTAATAATAGATGCTGTTTTTGGAATAGGACTTAGCCGTGATGTAACTGGAACTTTTGCAGAAATTCTAGAACTCATTAATACATCAAATGGCAAAGTTGTGTCCCTAGACATCCCATCTGGCTATGATACTGACACAGGTCGCACTCTTGGAGTTGCAGTCAAAGCAGACTTGACCGTCACATTTTCTTATATAAAAAAAGGGTTAATGACCGGCGACTGCTACCTTAATCGTGGTAAGCTCATATGTACGGACGCCGGTATCTACGTAGAGCCAGATGCCCCTAAGCAGTTCTCCAGCAATATATCTTACAACTATGTTAGTAGGATTACAGATGATGACCTTAGACTTATTCCTAAAAAAACAATTGGTGCCAACAAAGGCTCATATGGAAAACTCCTTGTTATAGCAGGTAGCGAAAATATCTACGGAGCAGCATACCTCTCAGCCAAGGCAGCAATGGAAATGGGTTGCGGTTATGTCAAGGTCTTTACACACGCTAACAATGTTGCCACTCTCATGGACAAGCTTCCGGAGGCAGTGTGTATTCCCTATAAGACCTTTGACCCACAGGCTCTAATTACTGCTATGAACTGGACTGACGCGATACTAATAGGACCTGGGCTATCAACTTCTTCAGATGCATCAGAGATACTAAATACTGTATTAAACTGTGCACACTGTCCTATCCTGATAGATGCCGATGCGCTCAATATCCTATCACAGGATACTACTCGTCTCAAAGAGATTAATGTCCCCGTGGTCATTACACCACATCTTCAAGAGATGAGCCGACTATGCGGTGATAGTGTAAAAAATATAAATCTAAGCATTGAAGAAACCGCAACTATTTTTGCAAACAGGCACGACATAACAGTCGTTCTCAAAAACTACACCACATTTGTAGCAGACAAAGAAGGTTGTTTTTTCTGCGATGAAGGAAGTGAAGCTCTTGCCACAGCAGGTAGTGGTGATGTGCTAGCTGGAATCATTGCTGCACTCCTTGCAATAGGCATAGAAAAAAACATAGCTGCCGCCCTCGGTGTTTACATTCACGCTAAGGCAGGTAATAAAGCTGCAATTAAAAAAGCGAGTAGTAATCTACTCGCTAGTGAAATCATTGATAATATAAACTAATTCCTAGGCCAGACATATTCTATGTGTCTGGCATTATTCTTCCCAAGGACGAATACGATATGTTGCACCTATCTCATCACATATCTTTTGACATTTTTCTTCTAATTCATGTGAGATAGTAGTGTCAACCGTGGTGAGAACTACGTTAGGTATCACACCAACACACTCCTTGGCAAAGCTAATCATTGCATCATAGGACTCATCTCCAAACTTGCTCCTGACAAGACTTAAATACTCTTCCTTGATAGGATTGTTGAGACTGATTGATACGGTGTCAATAAGTCCCTTCATCTCAGGAATAATATCTCTGCCATTAACTAGATTACCCACTCCATTAGTATTGATACGAATAGGCTTTCCAAACCTTTCTTTTACAAATGCAGCAACCTTAATCAATATGTCAAAAGCTTCTGTAGGCTCTCCAAATCCGCAGAAAACAACCTCTTCATATTCATCCATATTAAACTTACTAAACTCTGCTACTACATCTTCATACGTAGGCTCTTTTTCTAGCCAGAGTCTATCCGACTCTCCTATTCTATCCATTGTCTGACGCAAGCAAAATGTACACGAATACGGACAACGATTTGTTAGATTAACATATAAATTGTTATGCACCTTGTATAATATCTCCATAAACTCATCCTCTCATAAAGCATACTAAAATAACCTTAAAATAATCTCTATCTTAACCTGTGCAGTAGTTCCTCAAATGGAACCCCATCTGTCACAGGAATCTCCATCTCAATAGCCTTCTTGATGCAATTTTTAACAAACGCAGATGCCTTTCGAACTGACGTATTAAAGTCTATCCCATTTACCGCGTCAGCTGCTATTATAGATGAAAAAATATCGCCTGTGCCAGATCGCTGCGTTCCCACCTTCATAGTCTTGACGTAGTATCCATCTCCACCTGATTCGTAACAGTAATTCATTATAAACTGACCTCTGGGAATACCTGTTATAACCACCTTGTCAGGTCCCATATCCGCTAATTTTCTGGCAATGGTATCTATATCCTTATTCTTGTATTTCTCATTATATGGCACATCAGCCAGTATACATGCCTCTGTCAAATTAGGAGTGACAATGTCGGCATATGCTACCAGCCTTTTTAGCTTTTGACATATCTCCATGGTATAGGTGGAATATAGCTTGCCATAATCTCCCATAACAGGATCAACCACAATTACATTATCTGTTCTATCAAATACCTTAAAAAATCTCTCAACTATCTCTATCTGCTCCACAGAACCTAGATAGCCAGAAGCAATACCATTAAATTCTAGACCAAGCTTCTTCCACTGTTCTACATAATCATCCATTTTATCTGTAAAATCAGTAATGGCAAAGCTCTCAAAGCCTGTATGGTTAGATAATACTGCTGTAGGCAGAGGACAACACTGTACCCTCATACTGGATATAACCGGAAGCGCAACAGCAAGTGAGCATCTGCCAAAACCTGTAAAATCATTTATTACCGCTATTTTCTTTTGATTATTATGTGACATATTATATTACACCTAAATATATTAAAGACCCTGCATAAAAGACAGGGTCTTCTTTGACACTATTTTTTTACAACCTCATCCAAGCTAACTGACTTGGTATGCACAATAGGCTTCCACGAAGGCTTAACAAAAAATGCTGCAATAGCAACCGGTATATATGTGATAATAAATATAGGGAAAGTAATCACATATAGTATCTTTTTAGCAGGATGTGTGTGAATCTGCTTCCATTCTGTAATCGTGGTTATAAGTCCCATAAGTGTTACAACTCCACCCGCCTTAGCACATAGCTCTAATACAGACCATACAACCTTGGAAAGTGAATCCATGTCAGCTATATTTAGGAAAAATCCTATTATATTAACTATGATTGTCATTAAACTAAGTATAGCCGCAGGACATAAATTCATAGTCATATCATAGCAGGCAAAATTACCCTTGAAAATTCCCTTGATCAATTCATCGCCATGATACTTGAATACCTGATAGTATCCTCTCGCCCAGCGCACCCTCTGTCTAAACGACTGTCTAAATGATACCGGCTGTTCATCATAAAATACAGCATCCTCAGCATATCCAATCTTGACACCATCACAAATATTAACGATAGAGAATTCGATGTCCTCTGTGAGCAGAAAGAAATCCCATGATCCACCCATCTTCTCAAGAATCTTCTTGGAGAACATAAAGCCTGTACCGCTGACAGCACAGCTTGAACCAAGGAGCTTTCTAGCTCCGCTAAGATATCTGGCCTCTCTCAAGAACCAAAGTGAGTAGCCTGCAGATACCCAGTTATCTCCGTAGTTCTTGGAATTACGATATGAGGTAAGTATCTCGTAGCCTCTATCAAATTCGTCATTCATCTTGTTGAGGTATGTTGGACTAACCACATTGTCTGCGTCTAATACAACGTATCCCTCATAATCAGTATGTCCATCCTCGGCCATATGCTCTAAAAGATACTTGAGCGCATATCCCTTGCCGATACCCTCCGTTGTAGCCTTGCTGTATACTATAGCACCAGCCTCACTTGCAACTCTTGCCGTCTCATCTGTACAATTATCAGCACAAACAAAAACGTCTACCATATCCTGAGGATACTCCGAGGTCTTGATACTATCAATCAAATGACCTATAACTGTTTCTTCATTTTTTCCACATATCAATACTGCGAGCTTATGTATAGTATGTACTGTCTCGTCTTTTTTTCTTCGCCCAAATAAAGATACCGGAATATAAACCATCTGGTATGCATAACAAACGAAAAACAGTACAAGTAGCACAAAGTTGATTTTCTCTATAATTATCGCTAACATATTCATCTCCACGATTTAGCCATCGCTAAATCTAAAGCATAATAGCACACTAATAATCCTATAGCAAGTTTTTTTACCTTACCCTGCTAACCTGAGCTGTGCTAGCAACGTAGCTTTTTCCTTCTTTTGCGGCAATTACCATTGGATCCTCTGAAATAATATCTACATCATATCCAGAATCAACAATACGTATCTCGCCATCTCCTTCTCTGTCTCCAAAAGCTGTAATCTTAGCTCCCTGGCATGAAATCATAATCTGACTGTTGGCAAGGCTACAATTTAAGTCTCCTCTTCTTGTTCCTACGCCAACCAGATCCTCTCCCTGAGAATTAATAGATAAATGTCCTTTCGCAAACTTAATATTACCGCTTGTAAGCTCGCCACCGCCAACCGCTGTACTCTCAATACCAGCGATAGCGACTGTTAAGGTGTAATTGTTCAGGCTTATCTCGGTGTGCCCCTTGATAATACCCATTCCAACAGAGCTTGGAGAAGCAAGCTTCATATCTATATCTGCGTCATTTACTATGACATTCGCCTCTCCGCTGAAGCAGCCCATTCCGACAATCTCTCTTCCTGAGCAATTGATAACAAAATGACCGCCCTCGACTATAATTCTACTGTTCTCGCCACTGTGTCCGCCGCCAATACCTACTGCAGTCTCTCCATTTACCGTAACAACTACTTCTCTTGTGCTAGCAAGTCTTATCGTTCCAAATGATGCATCTGATGCCGAACCAATTCCAAATCCGTTAAGCTCCTCTGCCTTGACAGCAAGATCACCATCCCCCAAGAGCGTGAAGTACGACCCGCAAGGTACATAGATTCCCTTGTTAAGAATCGCATTTGCTCCCTGAATAGTGAGTTCAAGTGAGCAGTTATTACCAACACAGATTCCTGGTGTCTCATCAACAGAAGAAATTCGTGCATCGCATAGCGTAAGCTCGCACTTACTCTCATCCTTGATGATGATAGGCATACTATAGGTCTGTGTCACAATTCCCTCTATTCTATACTTACCACTCTCTAGAATAATACCTGTATATCTGTCAAGAGATAACTGCGACAGCATAACAACCTCGCCGTCCTCAGGATAATAGAGTCTCTTATAGATGTCTGATCTCTCCTCGTTGTATTTTATTATATCCGCAAGTGGCTCTTTGGGTGTCTCTAAAAGCGGCTCTAATGCAGGCTTGGCTACATAATAGCCTTGTATTAAATCCGCACCCAGCTCAATAACTGTGCGAAGCTCCTGCGTAGTCTCAACGCCCTCGGCTAGTGCAACAAAGCCAGCCTTATGTAAAAACTCAATTGTAGAGCCTACAACTGATCTAGCTGTACTGTTGGTATCAATATTGGTCAACAGCGATCTATCTATCTTGACAATCTTGGGGTTATATCTAAGGAGATTCGATGTATTAGAATAGCCTGTTCCATAATCATCAATGGCAAGCTCTAAACCTAGTCTCTTGAGTCGAGCTTTAATCGTGGTCAGTTCCTCGTCGCTAATCTCTGTCTGCTCAGTAACCTCAATAACAGCCTTTTTTGAAACATCGCCAACAAGCCCAGCAAGAATCTCAAAATCCTCGTCATTTAGGAAATGTCCTGGAACAGTGTTGATAAACAAACGTCTGTCTTCAAACAGCTCTTCATGCTCTTTGATGTATTTGAAGGTATTGAAAATTGTGTGCTTCTCAATATCATATAGTCTCTTGTACTGAGTAGCAAATTGAAGAATCTGAAAAGGATTAAAGCCTATCTTATCCTCAGTTCTCATAAGTGCCTCATAGGCAACAATACTGCCGTCATAGGCACTCACAATAGGCTGAAAGGCATATCTAAATCTATTATTCTCTATTAAATCAAAGAACTTCTTCATGTCTGAATAGACATTCATGGGAAGATGTTCTCTATTAGTCGTAGCTCCATATGACACAAAGCCTACTGTTATACCAGGCTCACTTGTCTCAATAGTAATGAGCTTGAGTGCTGAGTTTTGACAAACACTCCCTGTCATATCAACAATAATCTGTGTCATCTCATCAAAAGACACATTTTTATTTATACCGAGTAACCCTGTAATGTTATCGTCTAGACAAACCCTTTTCTCATTGCTGTCCATTAAAAAAGTGCCAATGCGAAGGTCCTCGCTAATCAAGGTTTTCCATCCCATTCCAAAACACTCATCCGCTATTTTGCTATATCTCTCCTCTAAAAAAATCCCCATCAATTACGGCTCCTTAATAAAAGTCTAATTTGAGACGTATTTTATCATATTTATTACTTTTTTTCAATCAAAAAATGGTGACCTTAGTAGGTCACCACATATCCATATTCTTCAATTTCCTCATATTGATGAGCTTTTCTCTCCTCATAAAAGCGTTCCTTCTCCTGCCAGTCAGAGGCAATGTCCGGATTATCAGCTAAGCTCTTTAATCCATACTCTTTTACTAGAAACTCACCTAAGTAATCAGCGCATTTTTCAGCACCGCTTAGATTCATATGAAGACCTTCATCGTAGGTATCTGTCTCATAATCTATACCTATCTCATCAACCAGCTCCAAGAAATTGATATAATCCAAATCATATTTCTTGGCATAAGCCTCTGCCTGCTCTTCATATTCACTATACCAAATGGGATATACACTAGGTGCCTTGACCAGAAGAAGCTTTATTCCCTTTTCATCGCAAAGCTCACGAATCATGTCCATATAATGCCAGGCATTGTCTCCAAAGGTAAGCTCCGTGACTGGTTCATCCTCCTCCCACATACCTTCCTCATACGGCATTTCATCTACACGCATATAGTATCCAGCAGTAGTTCTTTGAATATCATTAAAATAATATTTGTAATCGTAATCCTTGAGCTTAGTGAGCCTATCGTGGAATCTTAAAATCGGAAAAATATAATCAATTAAATATTCTCCTTCCGTAAGCGATGCGTTCGCCGACATATATTTTTCTATAGACGGACGCATTCCATCAATAGTCATCCTATTGTATTCTTCGTGCTCAGGCTCATTGTGCATGAGAGCTTGTACGTTAAACACGACCACCTCAGGTGTCTCATATTTGAGAGCATCCTTTAGCATATAATAGCTCTGCCAAATCAGCTGCTGCGCGCTGCCTCTTATGTACGTAGTTATTCCATAATTCTTCCATAGAGTAATCGGACTATAGGTCTCATATACCTCACAGTCACCAACCATCAATATCTGATGAGGATTTTTCTCTCTGTAGTACTCAGCAGTAAATCCACCCTCAATTATATCTTCTGTGTATTTGGGCATTGCAAGTCTTTGTAACCCTAGGAGAACTACGACGACAAGTGCGACTGCAATTATTCTACCTATCCACTTTTTCATTATCTCGTCTCCTAGAATCTATTATAAATAAAGCCCGCCGCATCATATCCAAATCCATAAGTTCCACAAGCAATTATAATTATAAATAATGCTCCGAATAAAAACAGTCTAAGTGCTATCGGCTTTGCCTCTAACTGGATCCTTACACTTCCTTTTCTCTGAACGAGGCTTACAATAAGCATTATCACTACCCCGATTGCAACAAATAGGTATTGCTTTCTTGTCAAGCCAAAATCGACCAATTCCTGCATGTCAAGTGCTGTGATATCAAAGTCCTTGAAGATGCTGCCAAACATCGAAAACGCGGTTGGAACATCCTGATAAATGTCAAAAATTCTCAGAAAACTCATGAGCACAAAGGTTCTAATAACCTGAAAGAGTGCGTAAAATCTACTAGCCACAAGCTTTGGAAATTTGTTGTGAAATTTTTGATAAAGAGGCTCTAATTCTCCTGTGATAAGTATAATCACACCATTAAAAACACCCCAAAGAATAAAGTTCCAGCTAGCCCCATGCCACACACCTGTCGCGAACCATGCAACCATTGTGCATAGATACACTGCTACTCTTTTTCCAAATCCCTTGCCTATTTTCTTGCGACAGAAGGTTGTGAGCTTGTTGAGTCCTGTTGAGATACTCATGGGATAAAAAATATAATCCCTAAACCACGTTCCCATTGAAATATGCCAACGTCTCCAGTATTCTACAATACTCTTTGAAAAAAACGGTCTGATAAAGTTTTCCTCTAAGCGTATTCCTAAAACCTCCGCTATACCAATTGTTATATCTATTCCACCCGTAAAGTCCGCATAGAGCTGTATTGCCCAAAATACCATTGCAACAAGTACCCAGGCTCCATTATAGAATTCGTCGCTTGTAATTCCCTGGACGGCAACACTTATAGTATCTGCAATAACCAGCTTTTTAAAGAATCCCCACAGCACTCTTTCAATTCCAAATCTGAGATTCTTGGATTCAAATTTGTGTGGAGTAAATAGCTGATGTGCAAGATCATTATGTCTACTAATAGGTCCCTGTATTAGCTGAGGAAAAAAGCTCACAAAAAGCATATGCTTTGCAAGATTTTTTTCTGCGGAAATCTTCTCCCAGTACACATCAATTAGATATCCAACTGATTGGAATGTGTAAAATGATATTCCCATGGGAAGTAATAAGCCAAGATAAGGTAGACCCTCTCTGTTCTCGTCAATCTTCCACATTATCTCATTGATGTTATCTACCGCAAAATCTGCATATTTAAATAAAACAAGTATTGCCAGAGAACTCAATAGCCCTGTCAGCAAAATCCCTCTTTTTATTCTGTCATTTTTCTTGCGATAAGCCTTTTTTTCCTCACGGCTTAAATCTAGCTTGTGCGAATCAAGATACACATTTTGCTTATCATTTGTTTTTTGTATGCGTATAGCAGCCTGATACGTGAGAACAGATGTTACAAAAAGAATGGCAATAAAAATAAGCCCTGACTTGACCGAAAAACCACCTTCAGATATAGCTCCTGCGTAAAAGTAAAAGCCGTAGCTACCGATAAGCAACAGCACCCACTGTGCCTTTTTAGGCAGCACGTAGTAGAGCACTATCATCGCTATTAAAAATAAAATAAACTCGTAGGATGTAAGAATCAAGATCTATTCCTCCACAAGTCTGTCTACCATGGCTGTCAAGGCATCAAGAGAGTTAAAATTCTCCTCGACGAAATCCTTGGGCTTTATCTCTATATCGAATTCTCCTGAAAGCTCTGATACAAGCGATACTAAATCATAAGAATCCAAAATCTTATTTGCAACCAGCTTATCCTCTGTATCAAAATCAACCTCGGGATGCATATCCTGTAGCATTTCAAGAATTATTTCTCTAGTTTCTGACATTTTTGCCTCCAATTAATATATTTATTTTGCATTTTAAATCATTTTACATTATATATAAAGGTATGTATTTGTCAATGAATAGCGAGGTATGAAATGGGTAATATTTTATCTATATTAGAAGAAACAGCTGAAAGATTCCCCGATAAAAAAGCCCTAGGCTGCAGGGATTCTTCTTTAAGCTTTTTTGAAGTGATTTCAGGTGCAAAAAAATATGCACATAAGATTCATTCGAGCATCGATAAAGGTACTATAGGGGTTTTTATTAATAGGGATATATTCTCTGTAGTTGCTCTTCTTGGCGTGCTCTATTCAGGTAATATTTATGTTCCTCTTGATCCCGATATGCCTGCAGAAAAGCTTGATATGATAATAAAGGACGCTGGCCTTATAGCTGTACTTGTAGATGAAGCTAATATCGAGAAGCTTAATCAGACAGGCTTTAATGGAGAAATCATAAATCGCAGTCTCGAGGTTCAAACAGAATACAGTGACCTCACAAAGGAAGCCAATGACCCTGCCTACATCGTATATACCTCCGGCTCAACTGGAAAGCCTAAGGGGGTCCTTAAAAGCCACGGCTCTCTTATTAGCTTTATAGATGCCTATCAAAATGAATTTGCCTTTTCTAATGAGGATATCATCGGAAATCAGACCCCATTTTTCTTTGATGCTGCTATAAAGGATCTACTTGTAATGATTAAAACTGGTGCCACACTGGAGATTATTCCCACAGAATTATTTTCAACTACAACCACCCTTATTGAATACATGAATGAGAAAAAGATTTCCTTTTGCAGCTGGGTTCCTACAGCACTCTCTCTTGTAGCGCAAATGTGTCCGTTCGAATATGTTAAGCCTCAATATCTTAAAAAGATGTATTTTGTAGGCGAGGTCATGCCCATGAAGCACCTCAATGTCTGGCGAGAAAACCTTATAAATGTGGAATATGTCAACCTCTATGGTCAATCAGAGCTTGCTGGCGTTTGCTGCTACTATAGAGTGGAAAAGCAATTTGAAAATGACGCCACACTTCCAATGGGGCGCACTCTTTCTAATTGTAAAATCTATCTATGTGATGGTGATAATATAATCAACGAACCTGGAAAAATCGGAGAAATATATCTTGTTAGTGATGCTCTTGCCATGGAATATTACAACGACACAGAAAAGACAAGTGCCTCATTTTTAGTTAGAGATTTTGGTGAAGGTCCAATTCGTTGCTTTAAAACTGGAGACCTCGCTACATATGATACCGAAGGCAATCTCTTATTCGCTTCTCGAAGCGACTATCAGATCAAGCACCAGGGTCGAAGAATCGAGTTGGGTGAAATAGAAGCCTATGCTGGTTCTATAGAAGAAATTGGCAGATGCTGTTGCCTATATGATAACATTAAGAAAAAAATTGTGCTATTTTGTGAGCTGTCAAGTGGAGTTAATGCGAGTGCCTCTGATATCAAGATAAAGCTTCGCTCTGTTATCACCAGCTATATGCTTCCTAATAAGGTCGTAATAATGGAAAAGCTCCCCTTAAACCCCAACGGTAAAATAGACCGTCAGAAGCTTAAGGAGAGCTTATGATTATACATGTGCTAATATCTTTGTTCCACTCTTGGGCTTACCCTGGTAGTCCCAAATATGGCTATATCCATGTGAATTAGAATATTCTGTTAGCTGTGAATCTGTCAAAAGGAAAAACCTTCCGCCAGAGGCTCTAGGACAGGCATCATAGTGATAGAATGCTCCGTCTACATAGACCATATTCCACCAGTGACGACCGTAGCCCGCTACTCTCTTAACCTTGATACTAGGGAATCCCGCTCTAGTTAAAAGTGCTCGACTAAGTGCATAGTAGCTATAGCAATCGCCGTATCCATATAGTGCTGCATGAATTGATTCTTTTTCCCAGCTTGATTTATCTGAGTGACCTGTATAGGATATATGTCCTCTGACATAATCATAGATTGCCTCTAGCTTCTTTTTGTCACTCCAATTAGGCTTTATGAGTCTCTTTAGTAAATCATCAGCTACAGCTTCTACATCGCCCACAACACGATACGCAATCTTAGAGGTTGCCTTTGATTTGTTACCAGATGAATCTGTAGCTGTATAAACAATCTTGTAGGTTCCGGATTTAGTGTAGTCTATTCGACTGGTATCAACCGTTAAATCCACCTTGGTATCTCGTCCATCCACAGCCCATACATACTTGAAAAAATCGTAGTTTTTATCATCACTAAAGAGTGTCATATAGACCGCCTCTCCATTATGACAGTTTTTTCCTACAAAGCCCTTGATTACTGGTGCCTTCTTGTCAGGATGGGCATAATCTAGTTTCCTCTTTCCTGTTGTATACGAATATGAATGTATATACTTACCACTTGCTACGGATATCTCGTCCAAAACCAGATTCTTCTCATTAGTCATGGCAAGCCCTGCTACAGTGATATTTTTCTCCTTGCCCGCGCTTATATCCTTTGCTATGAATTCAACTGTCTCATCGCCGATTTTCGCTTTTAATGTAACCTTATCTACTTTTTTTGATCCATTATTTTTTATAGCTACTGTAGCTTTAAATTCAAAAGCTCCTGCACTAACTGCATTGGTATATATAATGGGTGAAGCCGCTACTGCAATCTCATCAGCAGCAACATCGAACGCATTTTTTCTGTACTGTTTTTCAGAAACAAGCTTTAGTTCCTTTTGTTTTTTCTTTCCATCTACAACTGCTGTAATTGTAACCTTGCCAGTCTTTTTTGCGACCACCGTACCATCCTTAGTCACATAAGCTTTATTATCTGAGGCTTTTATCTTGGTGGCATCATCGCTAAATACCTTGATTCCCTGTCCTACTGTGACTGTCTTGGTCGAGGCACTGACACGCGTTCCCATAATGAGCATTAAAAATAAGCCTAAAGCTACAAACACAACAGCATAGACAATACCTGTGAGTTTCTTATTTTTCATTTCTATTCCCAACTACTTTGTCATTATCATAATATCCGTAACCGCATCATCCTTGACAGCGATTACAATCTTGGTTGAACCCTTGGTAGCTGTATAGACACCGCCAAGTGACTTAGCACCCTTATATGCTTTTTTAACTGCTGACTCTGTAGAGCCAATCTTGATTCCCTCAGCTGTTTTCACCTTGTCTGTTACTAACTGAATAGAACGTACATACTGTGTTGCAGAAGCTGTCTTTTTCTCGGTATATGTAGTCAACGTAAAGTCAGCATACTTGTATGTATAGTCATAGCCCTTTGTCGCACAAGAATTAGTCTTGGTAGTCTTGGTCGCCTTACCAGCAGCCTTTATAAAACTAGCTGCCTTGCTTCCAGGAGTAGCCTTGACCTTATTGTAAGTAAAATAATATCCCTTACTTGCAGCACTTACTGCACAAACCGAACCAAACGCCAATACTAATGCCAACATAAGGCACATAACATTTTTCATTGAAAAAACCCTTGATTTCATACTAGATTATCTCCTTAATTTGTCTTAATCTGATTATAGATTCGCTATTCACGCAAGTCATTTTACTCCAAAAAAAATCTCTAATCAAGTGACTTCTACATTTTTTCTATTGTTCCACCGCATAGGATATTATCGTCCTCGTAAAAGACTGCTGCCTGCCCAGGTGTAATTGCGCGCTGCGCCTCATCGAATTCACAGCGTATTAATTCTCCCTCTAATGGCGTAAGTGTGCAGGGTGAACCCGCGTGGGAATATCTAATTTTGCCTATTGCTCTAGTACCTGGTTCAATTTTTTCCTCCGACATATAATTTACGTTGCTTATTATTAAAGTCTTTTCAAATAAAGTCTCGTTCTTGCATAAGATTACCTCGTTAGTATCCATACGCAGTTCTTTTACGTAATAGGGAGTGGGTGCGCTTATTCCAAGCCCCTTTCTCTGCCCAATCGTATAGTGTATTACTCCCTGATGAGTACCTAGTATCTTACCCTCCTCATCTATAAAATTACCTGGCATATATGTTCTATTGGTTTCCCTCTCTATAAAACCTGCATAATCATGGTCTGGAACAAAGCATATATCCTGACTATCGCGTTTTGATGCTACTACAAGTCCTGCCTGTTCAGCTATCTTCCTAATCTCAGATTTTTCATATTCGCCTACTGGCATGAGAGTATGAGCTAATTGCTCTTGAGTCAGTTTATATAGAGCGTAGGTCTGATCCTTGGCAGCAGTTACAGAATTTCTGATTGAAAACCTGCCATTATCCAACTTAGTAATTCTAGCATAATGTCCCGTAGCTATGTAGTCTGCTCCCAGCTCTGATGCTTTTCTAAGAAGTGCCTCGCATTTAACGTGCCTATTACATGCTATACATGGATTTGGGGTATGGCCTCTTTGATACTCACTGATAAAATAGTCTATTACATCACGCTTAAATTCAGCCTTGAAATCTATTACATAATATGGAATCCCTATAGTATCCGCAACTCTTCTAGCATCATCTACTACTGACAAAGTACAGCAGCCGCCCTCTTCTAACTGAGCGAATATATCATCCTCCCGCCATGTCTGCATAGTTACACCTA
>JAZRXQ010000117.1:0-16703 GCA_045600305.1 Lachnospiraceae bacterium | reverse complement strand
CAAATTCTGAAAGTCTGATATTTCTAGCTGCTAAGTCCTGTCTGGTCAGGACCGCTTTTATCTGGTTGTCATTGACTCTTGAAATTCTCATGATGGGTCCCTCCTTCTAGTTTTGTTCTATGAATTATATCGGCTGACAACACTTTTGACAAGCAAAAAAATTATAAAATTTTTATAAAATTTCGTGGTAACCTCTTTTCAAATGCAAAATTTTGTGATATAAGATTTTTCACGGAAGGCACTCTAGCTCCAGAACGGAGAATTAGATGCGAGATTCCTTACAGGATGTCCTGGGTCGACATTACGAGATAAAGAGTCAGCTTACTTGTTCACACAGCAAGACACTTTTCCTTCTCGGGCACATCCCTACCAATTCCATAAGGATAGCTAAATGTATAGACACTTATACCCATTCACCCTGCGAGTGTCTCAACGAGGCTAGAATCTTACGGTTACTTAATTCAAGCATGATACCTCGTCTCCACGACGAAATAGTAACTGATCACTACTATTTTTTGGTTGAGGACTATGTATCAGGCGTTTCATTAGACGCCCTTGTGCTTCATCAGAAAATTTCCCTCAAATTATTCAATTTAATATGTACAGGCCTGTTTCACATTTTTACCTATTTGCACAGCAGGTCTACCCCAGTATATTATCTGGACCTAAAGCCCGAGCATATTTTTTTACGTAATAAGGAGATATGTCTTGTTGATTTTGATGCATCCAGTCTAGGCGGAGTAATGCCACGGTGCAGACGCGCTACACTTAGATTTGCGCCACCGGAGTTACTTAAAAAGGGCGATTTCGTCTGCGATGCAGCTACCGATGTGTTTGGGTTGGGGCGCATTATGCGCTTTTTGACCCAGCATGCCTCTTGGGATATTTCTGATGAGCTAATGAAACTAATAAGCAAAGCGTGTAGATATGACCCCGCCATGAGATATCAGAGCGTGAGTGAAATGGAACAGGATTTTCTCAGACTAATACCTTCGGAGACAGAGTACCTTCCTATGTATAGATATTTTCCGATTAAATCTAGGCAGAAAGTCTGTGGGAGTCTAATGCCAGAATAATCACTTATTGGACGATATCTATCGTTGGTCCATTGTGAACCATAGTTTTCAAAAATGGGATATATACGACAAAAAGAATTTAAAAATGGACCAAACCCTCAGACTCGAGGAATATATCACGTAAGTCTTTCATGCAAAGGAGGGATGTAACAACAACCTATAAATCAATACTTATTTATTTTTACTTATACGTTTTCTTCGTATTATCAATGTCACATGGAAACATGACTTAAGAAACACATAAAATCACGAAAAGAGCTGTCATTTTGACAGCTCTTTTTCGTCTCTATAATGTCAGTTAGTCACGACTTACGCTAGTATTTGTTTAAAAACTTGTTTTAAGTGATTTTATGTATTATTATTCTCTCAACAAGATGGAGACGACTACGTCTTTCAAATATTCAAGGAGGTATTTATCATGGCTAGAGTTATTAGTGATGCTTGCGTAATGTGTGGAACATGCGAGGGACAGTGCCCCGTTGGTGCTATCTCTGCTGGTGATTCACAGTACGTTATCGATGCAGCTGCTTGTGTTGATTGTGGTGCATGTGAGGGAGCTTGCCCTACAGGTGCTATTGCAGCTCAGTAATTTGATTTTCAAATTAAATTTTAAGGACACATCAAATGATGTGTCCTTTTTCTTTTATCATATTTAGTTTATGTATTCATAAATCTCGTGTACTGAGGCAGCCATGCTAGCTTGACTGTATCCAAGGGACCATTACGCTGCTTGGCAATAATTATCTCTGAAAAGCCCTTGTCCTCAGAATCCTTGTTGTAATAGTCATCTCTATAGATAAACATTACAACATCCGCATCCTGCTCGATGGCTCCCGATTCACGTAGGTCTGACATGATTGGTCTGTGATCAGGTCTGGTTTCTACCGCACGAGACAACTGAGACAGTGCAATTATGGGTACATTTATCTCTCTCGCAATAGCCTTTAGTGAACGAGATATCTCTGAGACCTCAGCCTGTCTGCTGCCCTCAGATGACTTTGAACCGCTACCGCTCATCAGCTGCAAATAGTCAATGATAACTAGCTGTATATCATGCTCTCTCTTGTACTTGTAGCATTTGCTGCGCATTTTTGAAATATTCATACCCGGAGTATCATCCAGTATCAGGTTGGAACGACCAATCATACTTGCACTCTCTAAGAGAGCCTTCCACTCCATGTCATTGAGATCTCCGTTTCTAAGCTTTTGTGCTTCAACCTTGGATTCAAGAGCAAAAAGTCTGTTAACTAGCTGCTCCTTGCTCATCTCCAAAGAAAATACTACGCAAGGTATATTCTGCTTGAACGCTACGTACTCTGCAATATTAAGCGCAAAGGCTGTCTTTCCCATTGAAGGTCTCGCAGCCAAAAGTATAAGATCCGAGGGCTGTAATCCAGAAAGATCCGCATCGAGCTTGGTAAATCCTGTGGGAATACCTGTCACATTTCCCGTGGTCTGACTCGCCTTTTCGATTCTGTCCATAGCGTTGTATACAACCTGTGAAATAGGCACAAAATCCGATTCTCCGCCACGCTCTGATAAAAACTTGAATATATCCGACTCCGTCCTTGCAAAAAGACTCTCTGCTGTAGAGTCACCTGAGTAGCACTCGTCAGCTATTTTCTCCGAGCGTCTTATCAGTTCTCTTAGCTGTGATTTTTCTTTGACAATTCTAGCGTAATTAGGAGCCATAGTTGTGGTCGTAACTAACTCTACCAGCTCCTTGACATATTCTAATGCGGTAATCTCCGGGGGAGCATTTTTCTCCCTAAGTCTATTCTGCACTGTTACCAAATCAACTGGCTTTTTTTCATTATATAATTCAGTAATCGCCTCAAAGAGCAAGCCATACTGCTTGAAATAGAAGTCCTCCTTTACCAGGATGTCCATGACTACCACTATCACCTCTGTGTCAATCAGCATGGAACCTATAACTGCTTTTTCTGCTTCTATCGAGCTTGGCATCTCTCTTTTTTTGAGGATATCTGCCTGGTCCATATTTTCTCCTAACCTAGCCCTCTGTAACCTTTACAACAAATTGTCCTGTTACCTTAGGGTGAAGCTTAACCTGAATCTCATAGTTTCCAAGTGCCTTAAGTGCATCCTTAACAATGAGCTTTTTCTTGTCTATCTCAATTCCTGTCTGTGCCTTGAGCTCAGCAGCTATCTCCTTAGAGGAAACTGATCCAAAGGTTCTGCCACCCTCACCTGCTTTGATTTTTACTGTTACAATCTTATCTGCAAGCTTTTCTGCAAGTGCCTTGGCGTCGTCAAGATTTTCCTGAGCAACCTTTTCCTCGTTCTTCTTCTGAAGCTTTAGGTCGTTAAGATTCTTGTTGTTGGCCTCAACTCCGAGCTTGCCAGGAAGAATTTTATTTCTTGCATATCCGTCTGAAACCTCTACTATATCACCCTTTTTTCCAAGTGACTTTACATCCTGTAGCAATATTACTTTCATAGCTTTATTTCTCCTTCCTCGATCATTGCATCGAGAATTTTCTTGACTAATTCAATAGAATCTGGAATGGTATATCCCTCTAGCTGAGCACCTGCGATATTCATATGACCGCCACCACCCAGCTTTTCCATAATAACCTGGACGTTGATATCATCTATCGAGCGCGAGCTAAAGAATATCCTGCCCTTGTACTCTGTCAAAACAAAGGAAGCCTTGATTCCCATTATGTTGAGTAGCTCGTTTGCCGCCTGAGCAGCTAAAATCGTAGGACTCTCAATATCATTGGTCATACATACTGAAATAGCAAACGCTCCTCTATAAACCTCGGCATTGCGCACAACCTCGGCTCTCGCCTTGTAATCGCTCATATCGTTTCGAAGTAGCTTTCTAACTCTTGTAACCTCAGCACCGCTTCTCTTAAGGTACGCCGCTGCCTCAAAGGTACGAACACCAGTCTTAGCCATGAAGTTATTGGTATCGATAATAATACCTGCGTACATAGCATCTGCCTCTATGGGGGTCAGCTTGGTATCCTCGGAAAAATACTGCAATACCTCAGCCACCATCTCACAGGCACTGGATGCATAGGGTTCAATGTAGGACAGCTCAGGATTTGCTATATCATCTGAGCTCTGTCTGTGGTGATCAAATACTACGATGTTTTTTGTTTTCTTAAGTATCTCCGGACATTCTACTGTCTGGGGGCGATTTGTATCTACAACCATGACAACAGAGTTGGCGTCACAGGCTGCGATAGCATCCTCACTATGGATAAACATATCCCCAGGGAATCCATTTTCCTCTGTAAAAAGCTCTCTAAAGGGCTTTAGTGAGGTTGTAACGGTATTAAGAATTATCTGTGCCTTTTTGCCGATTGATCTAGCTGCACAGTAAACACCTATTGCTGCACCAAAGGCATCTGCATCCGCTATAGCATGTCCCATTATAAATATCTGATCCTTGGTCTCAAACATGCCCTTAAGCGCAAGTGCCTTAACCCTGGCCTTGACACGAGTGGATTTTTCAACCTGACCAGTTGTACCACCATAGTATGAAACCTTTTCTGCCTCGCGAAGAACAACCTGATCTCCGCCTCGTCCAAGAGCAAGGTCTATTGCAGTTCTTGAGTACTCGTAATTTTGACTGTAGCTATCTCCAGCTGTACCGATTCCCACACTAAGAGTAATATCTATGGAGTTGCCGTTTTTTATGGCCTTGACATCACTTAAAATAGAGAACTTGTCCTCCTTGAAGGTCTCTAGGAACTGGCTTTTGAATACTACAAAATACCTATCCTTCTCGGTTTTTCTAACAAGCGCGTCAGCCTTGGAAAAATACTGACCAATTCTCCTGTCGATTAAAGCTGTAAGAAGCGATTTTTTAACATCCTCTACACCCTCAAGAGCCTCGTAATAGTTGTCAATATATACCTGTGCAACTACTAATCTCTCTCTCTCATACTCTAGCTTGTAGTTGTGAAGCAGGGTATTGTCATATACATATACAGCAGTAAGATACTCATCTACCTCATCTGGCATCTCAAGCATCCTGGTACTGTTCATCATCTGATCCATGTGAATCTTGGTTGTAACAATCTTGAGATGTCTGTCAGCTATATCAACCTCAAGCTCACCGTTTTCAGTGCTTGCTAAATATTCTACAGTAAGCTCTGAAAATATAGTGCAGGCAGACTTGTGATAGGTCTTGTCCTTACCCGTTAAATCAGCAAATTTCTCGTTGCACCATATAAGACGACTGTTGCTGTCTAAAAGCGCATAGGGTATATCGAATTCATTGAGAAGATTTTTTTGTACGGCTCCATATTCAGTCGCAAAGTTGATAAACTGGTCTACTAAACCCGGTCTCCCCTTGAAGTAAGAAATCATCGCTATGGCAAAATACAAAAGTGTCGCTATTCCACAGCATAGCCCTACTAACGGTCCAAAAAAGAAAAATGCTACTCCACTGCCTATCGCAAGTAGTATCGTGAAGTAAAGCGGCATGCCTATGTACCAAGCCAGCCAACCCTTAAATTTTATTTTATTATTATTTTTCATATCCTATCCCTTGCCTACATATCAGTAGTCACTATATTCGATGAACATGTTATCTTCTAGACATAATATCAGATGAGATTTTAGCACTTTTTCTTCTGTTTTTCAATAGGAAATAGGTCTGGCAGACAATAGCGCAATCTGATAAAATCTAATCTTTATATATGCTAATCGTGGAAAATATGATACATTATGATAAATCTAACTATTTTGATACACAGCTTATACTAGAGGTGAAAAATGCTTATTGGAGATAAAAATTTTGATAAAGGACCCTATATTATGGGTATTTTAAATGTGACACCTGATTCTTTTTCTGACGGTGGAACACATAACACTGTTGATTCTGCGCTGAAGCACACAGAAAGGATGATAAAGGAGGGGGCAGACATAATCGACATAGGCGGCGAGTCGACGAGACCTGGATATACGCTAATTAGCGACCAGGAGGAAATCGAAAGAGTCTGTCCTATTATAGAAAAAATAAAAAATTGCTTTGATATAGCGATTTCGCTGGACACCTATAAGGCTAATGTTGCAAGGGCAGGATTAGACGCAGGCTGTCATATGATAAATGACATATGGGGACTTCGTTATTCTGAAGATATGGCACAGACAATCGCAAAGGCTCATGCCAGTGTCTGCATAATGCATAACAGAAAAACAAACGTAGTGAACACTATTTCTGATGTAAGAGATGATTTGCGATTATCCATAGAAATTGCCGAAAACGCTGGGATCGATGAAAATAAAATATGTCTAGACCCTGGTATAGGCTTTGCAAAAAGCTGTGAGCAAAACCTTGAAATGATGAACCACCTGGAAATCCTTCACGAATTCGGATACCCTGTATTACTCGGAACCTCAAGAAAATCTATGATAGGTCTCACACTTGACTTGCCCGTAGATGAACGCGTCAATGGAACAGTCGCTACCTCAGTAATTGGGTTAATGAAAGGCTGCATGATTTTTCGCGTCCACGATGTCAGAGAAAATTACGAGGCTCTAAAAATGACACAGGCTATACTAAATTCATAAAGAAAAAGAAGCCCCTATTCTCCAGAGGCTTCTTTTTGCTTTTCTTTTTTTAACCAGCGTTCTGCTTGCTTTGCACGGTATTTTCTAATCAATAAATCTCTTTTTTCTCTAATAAAATCAATCACTACACGCCGCATAAGGATGAGCTTAATAATCAGACAAATCAGACAAAATGCTGGATAAATCAAGAGCATAAGCTGTCCTATCGCAAACATCTCTCCTATCTGCTCATAGCCTCTTGCACGATTCTCCCAATAGGGATATGTTATTAGCTTGGTGTTCATAGTTTGGGTGAAAAAATTACCTAAACGTGCCACTCTACTTCCGAAACGATACCTGGTAGTATTATTAACAAATTCCAAATCCTTATCCCAGTCAGCAGCGGCATTCTCACCTCCACCAAAGGCTGTTTTAACTGTATCCTCAGCAAAGCCTTCTATAGGATTTCTAAGTAAAATCTCATAGTTTTGAATACCAGGAACATTTTCTCCCTGAAGCTTCTTGTAAGCCTCAAAGCTCATAAAAACTGTTGCTTCACCCTCACCGACAATCTCTGAAAATCTCTCCTCATCAGCTCGTACTACTCCGCGAACAATATAAGCTCTACCGCCTATATCAACCGTAAGTCCAGAGCAGTCCATTCCTCCAAAGAGTCTCCACGCAACTAATGTATCAATAATAAGTCCATCGCCATTTTCATCGTTGTAGTCATCAAAATAACTTCCACTAACCAGCTCATAGGGGTGAAACTTGAAAAAATCTCCTCCTACGGCGATGAGTCTTGCATTCTCTCCCCTAGCTTTTTCAGAGGAAATCGATACTGTATCAATCGTACTATACGCCGATAGCATCAGTCTCTCGCTACCTTTAGCAAACACAGATGACTCCTCTAATATTTTATGGATTGTATTCTCTCTCCCGCGGATGCTATCTGTTGTCTCACCGGCATTTTTTGACAAAAACACACTAAACTGATTATAGCCGTCTTTCGCTCCCCAACGAGAGGATAGCGTCTGACTGTCTGGTTCCATGCAAATCAGAGTGCATGCAATCTGGCAAATCACAAACACCAAAATCAACGAGCCAGCGACTATGCAGTTAACTAAATGCTTCTTGAAATATTGCTTCATTATCTCTATTATTTTTGGTCGTCTGCAAGTCTAACCTGCTGTCCAGGCTCAACAGGCTTGGTTGTTGTGGTAATTACAAAAGGATTCTCATCAAACTGTCCGTTGACAGCTGACTTGGTATCGTCGCTCGCCAATACCTCTACATCAACTCTCTTTGCATAGTATCTATTGCCCAAGGGAGTGCTCTTTGAGGTAAGCTGCAGTACAAACTTACCATTGCTATCCTCTTTGATTGCACTGGTAGGTACTATGTGCTCATAGCTGTTTGAGCTTGTTCCAATTGAAACCGTATAAGAATCTCCCACCTTAACATCACCCATGAGAAGTATTTTAACTGTATTCATGGTCTTATCATTTTTACTGGGGCGTATTGATTCCACTCTTGCGGTAATACTTCCTGCCGACCAGTTATTGAGTATATCTACCTCATCTCCCGGCTTGATTCGCCTAGCTTGAGCAGCTGTCACATCAATAGAAATACTAAAATCTTCATTTTCAGGCTGAATAGATATAATAGTCTCATCTGGAACAATTGTCTGTCCAGCTGTGAGTGAAATGCTTGTAATAATACCTGCAACTGGTGCAGTAATCTCACACTCACTGCTCTTAAGCTTTAGCTCCTTAATCTGTGTTCTTAGCTTTTTCAGATTTCTATACTCAGTCTCAAGACTAATCTGCTTGGCAAGAAAATCCTGAAGATCTGACAAAGCCTTTTCCTTCTCTGCCTTATAGGCGGTCGCCTGAGTGAGCTGGAGCTGAAGCTGTCTTAGAGAGGTTGCATCCTTTCCAGACTGCTTGAGTGCCTCTATCTGCTCCTCAAGCTTCTTGATATCTGAGCTGTATGTTATCTCGCTCTTTTTATTTGCTAAGCCTGAATAGGTCTTATTTATCTTGCTATAATCATCATTGGCCTTTTTGAGATCAGATGCCGCTATAGTTAACTTGGCATTTGTCTTGTCAAGAGTCTCTTGCTGCTTGTCAATAGACTCTGTCAAATCGTTAATTGTTGCCTGAATTGTCTCAAAATTGCTCCTCTTAATGCTCTCGTCGTTCTGAGCCTCAGTGTAACGTGTCTCATAGTACGAGAGATTCGAGACTGCCTTACTATGAGCTTCTGCAAGTGTTTTATAGCCTGAATTTGTATAGTCTATATTTCCGTCGGGGAATGTAGTTGCAATATAATTATCAAGAGCCTCTGCAGCTGCCTGCTCTTTTCTCTCTGCATCTTTTCTATATATGTTGATGGTTGAGGTTGTACTCTTTGCTGTCTCATAGAGCTTTCTGGCTGGCTCGAGCTTTGCCTGCTGCTTCTCAAGACTCTTTTTTGCATCTGCAACTGCCTCAGTTGACGAATCCACAGTTGCCTGTAGGTCATCCACCTTTTTCTGTGCATCATCCATTGTCTTTGATGCCTTGTCGTAATCCTCCTGCATGTCCGCTAGAGTTTTATCTATAACCTTAATCTCAAGCTGGTTTTCTAAATCCTCCAGACTTGTCTCAGTCTCATCCTCTTTGTTAGCTGTAGCTATATCTATTTTATTCTGAATATACGTCAAATTGTTGCAGGCCGATTCGTAAGCACTTTTTGCTCCAACCATTTTATTCTGGCGTGAAGAAAGAGAACCTGTATTGCTCTTTTCAATATCCTTGCGCTCGCCAACTGTAATACCTGCCGCCAGCACATTGGTCTCATAGCTTGACTTTGCAGAACGGTAGTCCTCTTTAGCCTTGGCAAGCTCCTCTGAATCTGTTTTTTCCAACACAAAAAGCACATCACCCTGTGCGACAGACTGGTCAGTTTTTACCATCATAGTCGCAATGCGTCTGCTCTCCTTTATTGAGACATTATAGACATTACCCTCCTCAACAGCTCCGCTTCCTCTCACCTTGTTTGTCAGAGTGTCCGCATAGACCTGCTCCGTACTAACCTGTGTAAGTGAGTAATTCATGATTGTATTCGAGAAAAATGTGAGCACAAGCATAATAGCAAGGAAAATAATCGCAAAGGTTTTTATACGACTCTTTCTCGCCTCAAATTTTGCCTTCTGTAATTCCTCGCCAGATAGCTTTTCTGTTGAACCTGTGCTATCTACCTTTTTAGTTTCTTCTACTATCTCTTTTGTGTTATTTTCCATATTCTTGACCTTTTAGTCCTATCCCTTAACACCGCCTTGGAAAGCTATTCCCTCAACTAATGCTTCCTCTCCATATAAAAATACAAACAGTGATGGTATCATGTAAATCGTAGCAACTGCAAATGCCACACCTATTTCTGATTCATTTATTCTCGACATATAAATCGACAGGGGGTATTGGTCCTCCTGGAGGAAAAATAGTGGTTGCTCCACCATATTCCAATAATCCATAAAAATAAGTATTGCTGAGCTTGTAATTATTCCTCTCGAGATTGGAAGTGCCACATGCAAAAATGTCTTGAATTCTCCCGCGCCGTCAATTCTGGCAGCCTCAAATATTGAATTTGGTATTCTCTTCATATATTTTGTAAGAAGATATACCGAGAAGGGAGAAAAAATTCCCGGCAACCATATTGCCCAATTTGTGCCCAGTAAATCCAAGTAATTCAGCACAAAATAATTGGGTACCAGCGTTACCTGATATGGCATCAGCATCAAAATGATGTATGCAAAAAATATCACTCCCACAAACTTGCTTTTCGCCCTGGTGAAGCCGTAGGATGCAAAAACTGCAACTACAAGCTGAAAAATCATTATAGGAACTACAAGAATCAGAGAGTTCCAAAATTTTAACAAATAATCCGGACTTCTGAATAAAACTGTATAGTACTGACTGAAGCTTACCATATCGGGGATAAGCTTGAGGTTGACTGTATCAGCTATGTACTGCCTGGCACCATTTACGCCCTTTTCAAAAATAACTCCGTAGTTGGCACTAATCTCTGATGCCTCCATAAATGAGTTGGCAATTGTCAGCACTATCGGTGCCAGAAAAACCACCGCAATTATCAGAGCCACCATAAACAATATGATTTTTTTAATAAGTAGTCTCTTCTTATGCGCTGTCATTCTTCCTCCAAATCCCTGCCAAACCAACGCTCTACAAGCATTAGTATAGCAGTTATGACTATCATAACAAGTGACATATATATGGCTGCAGTAGACATCTTCTGATAATCTGCTGAAGCAAAGGTGTTATTCATATAGTGCTGTAGCATATAGAGATTCTCAAAGGGATACTCTCCTGTCAGCATATATATTTCTCTGAATATCTTAAACGAATTCACCGTGGATAACAGAGTGGTAAATACTATCATGGGTGATAGATAACGCAGCTTGATGTTGAAGAAAATTTGCATTCTATTTGCTCCATCAAGCTGTGCACCCTCTATTACATCCGTGGGTACGCTACCTAGGGCTGACAAAAATAGAATCATGTTGTAGCCTAGATTTTTCCACAGAAACATAATTATTATAACTACTAGACCATACTCTGACTTGAGCCAATCTATACGAGGTCCTCCAAAAAAAGCTATAACATTATTTACAGAACCATTGTAATTAAAAAGCACCTGAAAAATAAGCACTATACTGGCAACTGGCACCATTAGCGGTGTCAAAAATGAGCTTCGAAGCTGACTTCTAAGCGGAATTCCTGAATCTAGCAAAAATGCGAGGAGCAAGCCTCCCACAACTGCTATTGGAATTGCTATGGCAGAAAAGACCACTGTGTTGTTAACCGCAAGCTTGAAGGCCTCATTATTAGCAAGCTTGATGTAATTGTCAAAGCCTACCGGTTCGAGATTAATAGGATTGTCAATAAATGAAAAATAGATAACCAAAATAAAGGGTAACACAAAAAATAATGCCACACCTACAAGACTAGGAGCCATGAAGGCCCCTGTCTTTAACGCTTTTTTTACTTTCCGCTTGGTTATCTTTTTTTTCTTCATTTTGAAAACTCTACATAATCATAAATAGTTTCTTTATAGCATTTTCAGTATTTACTCGGTCTCACTGAGATAAATCTGTACACGGCTCTGAATTATCTGTGCCACCTCGTCTGTGGTCTTTTGACCAGCAAAATATGCGCCTGCCTCTTCGTTGATTATTGCAAGCACCTCAGAAGGAAGTGCACCCTCAATACCTGACGCATTGTAGAAAAGTTCCTTTAGGAGGTCAAGCTGCTCTTTAGTCACAGGACCAACGTCTATTTGTCCGCCTTCTCCCATTCCTCCATCTTCAACCCAGATGTTATTAGAGTACATGTTTTGTCCTTCAGGCGAAAGAATGAACTTGCAATATGCATCAAAGTCATCAGTTCTGATAGGTACGTTGTATGCATAATAGTTTGCATTTACCTTGGTTCCATCATCCTTATAATTACGCTCAAAAAGAGGTGCTACAATCTTGATAGCCTGGTCTGGTGCTTCACAGTTTTTGGTGATTGTGAAAAGATTACTGATACTAAGCAGTACACCATTGCCGCTCTCACAGGGGAAACCAACGGTAGTTACCTCTTCGCCAAAGGTTCCCTGAAGTCTTCTGAGTGAATCAACATCATTCAGATAAACGCCCTGAAGCATAATCTTGCCAGTTCTATAACCCCCTACAAAGGAATCATAGTCTGCGTAGTAAGCATCCCAATCGATTTCATCAGGGAAATTGTTAGCTAACTCAAGTATACTCTTGAAGGCATCATTATTAAAATCACACTTACTATTTGCCCTATCTATAAATTTGGTATATCCAACATTCAAGCAGGTCTCAATTATATTAGCTTTAGTATTTCCAGTAATAAGCTCTGTACCCTTGGGCTGAGACTTATAAACCTTATTCATCTCCTCAATTGTCCAACCAATCTTATCTCCAACAACTGATTTTTTACCTGCAAGTGTCTGAGCAGATACATAAGTGGGTAGACCAAGCAGCTTACCATCCACGGTGAGTGCATTCTTCACAGAAGGAAGAAGCTTGTCTGTAGTGATTACTCCCGTATTATTGATATACTCAGTCAAATCGATGAGGAGACCCTTGCTTGCAAAATTATTCATAGTCTGGTAGCTATTTCCTGAATTAAACCAGATCATATCTATGGTCTTATCTGCGATGAGCTTCGCATAAAACTCCTTAGTTGCAGCGTCGTAATCATCATAGTTAACAGACCAATCAAACTGTTCAACTGTAACCCTGTAGTCATTATTATGGCGGTTGAAGTCTAGAATTTTGCTCTCAACGTCTGAATCAAGACTCATTGTAGCAAGCTTGAGCTCTACCTTTGGAACAACCTCCGTATAGGGAATCTCTGAAAGAATTGCCAGCTCACAGTTTTCTTTTTGATTTTTATTATCCCAAATTCTAGTAAATACTGCCAGTCTTCCATCTGAGAGGATATTATATGCATTTACTGCGCTTGCTGAAACATCGTTATCCAACCAATTGATATATACTTCCTTTGCATCTGTCTTGGGGTCAACCTTATCCAAGCCTGTGCCTGACTGAACAAGAAGCTTTCCATCAGGAAGCACCACTGTCGAAGAATTGTTATTGTTTCCTAAATCGACAGGTTCCTTAGTCTTTAAGGTGTCTGGATCTATATCTGTTCTCTGATATGTCTCTCCCCACTGTCCATAGCCTACTACACCATCGATATTTACGAGCTGGTCTGCATATGTCTCAAGGTCAATAGTAGCTTTCTTTTTTCCCTTGCTATCGTATATGACGATGTAGAATTTTTCGACATAGCTCTCATCTGGTCCATCGCCCCAACTATATTCGCTCATAAGTGCATAGACATTGCCGTTTTTATCTACTTCAAAGGACTGGCAGTACTTGCTGTGATTATTATCACTCACTGCTCCATCATCGATTATTACAACGGTCTCCATCTTGCCATTATCCAATACCTTGTCTATTGAGGTATTGCTAACCATAGGCAGACTATACATGGTAAGCTCATACATTATCTTGTCGTAATCAACCTTGCCATCAGCGGTCTTATAGTGATCCTCGTTCTCATAGTACGAGAGGCTTCCTGCCGCATCCTCCTCTGTTATGCCCCAGAGCTTGGACATGAGCTTGAGTACGTCTGATGCCTTGGAGCCTGAGAAATCGAGCTTTGCACCAGTGGTATCATAGTGCCATCTGCTGACATATAAATACATGTTACCATCCTTATCCATGGTAAATCTATTGATATCCTCATGCTCATCCTCAAGCGCAATTGTATCCGAATCTACTGTTTCAAAATATGTCTTTCCTGTCTTAGTAGCAAAATCATAAGAAGCTATTGTCTTTTTTGTATACTCATCGTTATAGTTGCTATAGAAGAATAAATCTCCCGAAAACCTGCAATCCTGAACATTGTTCATATTGAGCTTGGGATCTTTTACATATTCAGTCTTGAAATACTTTTTATTAGGATCAACTGTTGCCCCATCAGGCTTTGTATTTCCCTCTGTATCGTCTGGATTATCTGTGGTCTCTGCTCCAGGCTTTAATCCTGTGACGCCCTGTATAAGATTCTTGCCACAGCCTGTAAGGGTCGCCGCTGTCACAACTACAAGTGCAGCTGATAATATTCTAAGTGCTATTTTATTTCTCATAACTTAAGCCTCCTGTTTTTCTATTTTTCTGTTTTTATCGCTCCGCGGTTCGGTTTCACTGCCAGGCGATAAATGTATATTATATTTCTTATATAAGTGTAATTTTCTGATTGATTTGTTTCAAAAATGTTTTTTATATTTTCATATCGTGTTATACTGTACCTATATGCTATGTATGGCATATGAACAAGTACATGTTATAACGCACCGCTGACAAAATCTGGACAAAACTGAGAATTTGTCCTTGGGATAAACACCTATAAAATTTGATATTAGTCCCTAAGATATATTCCTATAAATATTAAAAATAGTAAGGAGCTACTATGTCCGATTCATACAAATTTGTTTTTGAGGGCGGGGTAGGCGAGATAGAAGAAAAAAAATCAAGATTTATCGCCACTGTCCGTCCAGTTACCTCTGAAGAGGAAGCTGTAGCTTTCTTCAACGAGATGAAGAAAAAATACTGGGATGCCAGACACAATTGCACCGCCATGTCTATTGGTGAGGGACACAAGCTGACTCGCTCAAATGATGATGGTGAGCCTGCTGGAACTGCTGGGCATCCAATGTTAGATGTATTGCTACGCGAGGACATCCACGACGTAGCGGTTGTGGTGACTAGATATTTTGGTGGAGTGCTTCTCGGAACTGGCGGATTAGTTCGTGCCTATCAAGGTGCAGTTCAGGCAGGACTTGCTTCGTCAACGATTCTAGAAAGAGTCACGGGGCGAAAAATGACTATCACCACTGACTATACATCTCTAGGAAAAATCCAATATGTACTTGCAAGTGTTGGAATAACCAATCCTCCTACAGAATACACTGACTCTGTAATCATCACACCAATGGTCGCGGAGGATCTAGTGGCGTCGGTCTCCGCGGACCTTACCAATGTCACCTCCGGCCAGGCTCAGATAGCTCTTTCTGATCCGATTTCCTATGCTATACACAACGGGGAAGTGGTGGTGTTGGCATAGCAAGGTTGTCGCTCATACTTTACTATCTGTATTGATATAGTCATATTACAGCAGCTCGTTTTTATCAAGCGTGTAAAATAACCGCAGACATTATAGCATATTTGTCTATATATAAAAGTATTTTAAAAAATACAGTACTCTATAATTTACATTTCTATGGCAAACCCCTCACATATAGTGAGGGGCTTTTTTAACAAGATATCTTAATCAAAGATTCTCCTTATTGACACTATATTTCTGTAATCAATGTTATACGATATCTTTATACCTGTCTTGTATGTGCTAGCGTGAACTATTGCATCATTGCCTATTGCTATACCAACATGACCTGAATAACAAATAATATCACCTGGTTTTACATCCTTGCGGCTAACTGCTGTTCCCTTAGATCTCATTCCATATGATGAATGAGGAAGTGAAACGCCAAAGTTTTCATATACCTTCATTACAAATCCTGAGCAATCAACACCATTTGTAAGGCTAGTTCCTCCAAATCTATATCGATTCCCAACAAACTGTAGTGCGTATTCTACAACATCCTCACCTGTAGTAGCAACCTTGATCTCGTCCTTATTGGAATTCTTCTTATTATCTTCCTTTTTAGCTTTCTTTTTATCCTGTGAATTCTTTTCTTCTTTGTCTGTATCAGTACTTGTCTCTTTATTTGTCTCCTGGACAAGCTCCTGCTCATCAAGGTTTTCCTCTATAGTCTCGTTTGGTGTTACGGTATCAGCATATGTAGGAGCTGCCGCTGAAATTGCTAGAGTAGCCGCGACTATAGAGACCATAATTGTTTTAGTTATTTTATTATTTAATTTCATAAAATCCTCACTTATTACAAATTTGTTACAAATTGTTACTTGGGGATTTTATCATTATTTCCTCTCTGTGTCAAATTTTAACTACTTTTGTTAAATTTTTATTGTATTATC
Organism: Lachnospiraceae bacterium; assembly: GCA_045600305.1. Taxonomy (GTDB): domain Bacteria; phylum Bacillota; class Clostridia; order Lachnospirales; family Lachnospiraceae; genus JAZRXQ01. The sequence continues at coordinate 458 of JAZRXQ010000117.1, read as the reverse complement.
CTATTATACGTCGGTTTACTACGGTCTAACCTAGGTTTACTTACATCTGTGAGTGCACAAAAAAACCTCCTTACTGGACTTTTCTTTGTCCAGCAAAGAGGGTAGATATCTCTATGCTGCTGTTTTTATTTTAATTTTTCTTTTATATATTTCCCCGTATATGACTTTTTATTTTTAGCAACCTCTTCAGGCGTACCGACTGCAACAACTGTTCCGCCACCGTCTCCTCCCTCGGGACCCATGTCTATTATATAGTCTGCGGTTTTGATAACATCTAAGTTGTGCTCTATTACTACTACGGTATTTCCACTATCTGATAGACGACGAAGTATTGTGACAAGCTTGTTGACATCCTCGAAGTGAAGTCCTGTTGTGGGCTCGTCCATTACATATATAGTCTTGCCAGTGCTTCTTCTACTAAGCTCTGTGGCAAGCTTTATTCTCTGTGCTTCACCACC
>JAZRXQ010000116.1:0-6134 GCA_045600305.1 Lachnospiraceae bacterium | reverse complement strand
GTTATTCATGAAAGCACCTTCCTCCTTTGGGTTGAGTTTCGTCACTCAAAATCCTAACATAGGTTGTCGGTGCTTTCTATTTTTCTTTATTAAATTTCCTACAAAAATTTTACCCTAGCAAGCAAAATTTACCACCTTTTTACAGTAAATATTATCTGTAATTTACACAATTATTTTTTTGCGATTATTCCAACCCACTCGCCCTGGTGATTGACCTCTAACACAGTCATGCCACTAGCCTCGATTGCAGCTACAACCTCTCCTTCCTTGAAGTCAATAATTCCGGAAGTGATGAAATATCCGCCCTCTTTAAGTCTAGCTGGAATAACAGGTGCCATAGGTATGATAACATCCGCTAAAATATTAGCAACAACTACCTCGTATCTATCCTCTCCAACCTTGACCTGTAAATCTGTATCATCTATAAGATTGCCATAATAAAACTCTCCAAGACTCTGATCCAGATGATTAATCTCAAAATTGTCGTGAGTTGATGTAAGACAATCTCTATCAATATCAGTACCAACTACAGAGCCAGCGCCAAGCTTGAGCGCAGCAATTGAGAGTATTCCGCTTCCGCATCCTACATCTAGCACTGTATCGCCCTTTTTCATATATTTTCTGATACCGCGAATACATAGCTGTGTGGTCTCGTGCTTGCCTGTGCCAAAACTTATGCCAGGATCAATCTCTATCATCGGCTTGCCCGCATCCTCTGGCTTAAGCTCCTCCCAGGTGGGCTTGATTAAAATATCATCTAAATAGAATGATGAGAAAAACTTTTTCCAGTTATTAATCCAGTCAATATCTTCTGTCTGGCCTGCTGTAATAGTAGCCTCTCCGATATTGGCATACTGCTTCTGCCATTCAAGAGCATTCATAACCTTTTCTAAAAGCTCTGATTTCTCGGTCTCAGTATAAGCATCTGCATCTAGGAAAAATGTAACCTTTGCAGTCCCATCGTTTTCTCCAAGCTCAGCAGGAAAATCGATAAACATCTCCCCCTGCTCTTCCTCAGTAAGAGGCACATTATCCTCTATCATAGCACCTTCAATGCCAAGCTCATCAAGCATTGCCACTATGATATCCTCCGCTTCGACTGTTGTCTTAATAGTGTAACTATTCCAGATCATATTAACTCCTATGCCAATTTTTTATTCTTCTCAGACGCTTCATGAACCGCATCCATAACTGCTGCTCTCATGCCGCCTTTTTCAAGCTGATAAACACCCTCGATTGTAGTTCCACCAGGTGATGTAACCATATCCTTGATGCCTGCAGGGATAATATCTGTATCCATATATAATTTAGCTGTACCCATAACTGTCTGAGCCGCAAGCTCATATGCAGACTGTCTAGGCAGCCCTTCTCTAACTCCACCATCTGCAAGAGCCTCAATAAACATTGCCACAAAAGCAGGGCCACATCCAGAAATAGCACTACCTGCATCTATAAGCTTTTCAGGAACAAGTGTTACTGTTCCAATAGATTCAAGAAGTGTCTTTGCAACATTCATCTCGTCCGCATCAAGTCCTAAATCATTGCAGATAAGTGTAGCACCACAGCCTACCATTGCAGCTACATTAGGCATAATTCTAAGAACTCTCTTAGAACCAGAAATACCTCTTATAGTATCTGCTGTCATACCTGCAGCAATTGTAATTACAAACTTATCAGATAATTCATCTGCACAATCTGCAAGTGCCTGTCTCATCATCTGAGGCTTGACTGCTAAAAATACTACGTCACATATCTCAGCAAGCTTGCGGTTTGATACTGCGATATTAACACCGTACTCGTCCCATTTTCTCTTGATTACTTCTGAAAACTCTGATACATATATCTGATTTTTAGCAACAGTACCAGACTCAACTATTCCTTTAAGGATAGCACCACCCATGTTGCCAGCACCGATAAATCCAATTTTAAGATTTTCTATATTTTTCATCATAGACCTCCTCAACAAAATTATAGCCTAGTATATCACACCTTATTATTTTTTACGAATATTTTTTAGCAAATTTCAAAGAAAAAAGATGCCACCATAAGTAGCATCCTTAATCCATATCTATTAGCTGGGCATGCGAAGTTTAAGCTCCTCAAACTCTCTTGTAATCTCTAACAATGTACCATTATCTCCATGTGCATTGTCGGGATGATATATCTTGATAAGATCCTTGTATCTCTTTTTAAGTGATGCCTGATCTGTGACTCCACAGAAAAAGAGATCACCCTTTACAACCTGAGGTGCGTCGTAATCCATTCTACCCTCACGTTCGAGATTGATAAGTCTGTCATAGTTAGCCTTCTCCGCCTTGAAGGAGTCCTTTTCTTTGGCAAGTCTCATCATCTCAGCCTGTAGGATTTGAAGCTTCATCTTGAAAGCTCTCTCATCCTGAGTTCTAGACTTGCGGTCATTATTTCTAGCATCCTTCATAGATCTTATATCACGCTCAAGACTGCGACGTTGATTATCAAGACGCCTCTTTTCGCTCTCTATCTCTCTTCGCTCTCTGGCGATATTGTTTTTTTCATGCTGAATTTCGATTGTCTGGGTAAAGACCCATTTCTTAAACTCTGACAATTCTTCAATTGTTTTGGGTATTGCAATAGGTTTAACCATTTTCTTCCTCACTAAAATCAAAATTTCTTGGAACCTTAAGATTAAAAGGTATGCCTTCGTTGATAATAATCTGCCTATACATCAGATTAATGGCGACAGATACCGGAATCCCCAATTTATCAAGTATTGCCTCGGCCTGCTCCTTTATGTCGGGTTCAACTCTCGCTATGACATTTGCACATTTAACCGCCATACAAAATCACCTTCTATTCAAACAGCGCATCGCACTGATTAAAATAATCCTTGCCACGAATTAACTTCCGCAGCAATCTTATCACAATGTATATCGGAACGCAACAGTAATATTTTAGTAAATATTGTATATTTATCTTAATTTTACTATCTTTTCCATCATTTTCATACTTTTTCATACTATCGTATCGATATATATTAGATATCTTTTCGATATACCATTCGTCTACAATTATTTGTGCACAAAAATAGCAGTATGAATAATCCATACTGCTATCGTTCCTCTAATAGATTTATTTTTTCTTTTTCTTGTGACCAAATAATCCTTTTGACTCTGTCTCTCCATCAGTGCCAAGAGAATTGCCTGTTAGAGCGTCAAACTGTCTCAAAAGTTCCTTGGCCTCTGAATTAAGAGCTGTAGGAGTCTTGACCACAAGGTCAACGTAATGGTCTCCTCTTGACTTAGGGTTACGCAGTGAAGGTACACCCTTGCCACGAAGTCTGATTCTAGTATCGGTCTGTGTGCCAGCCTTAACCTCATATAGCACGTCACCGTCGACAGTGAGAATCTTGATTTCTCCACCTAATGCCGCCTGTGCGTATGAAATACTAACTGTTGAATAAATATCCAAATCCTGTCTCTGCAAAGTAGGATGATTGCTGACAAGTACCTGTACCAAAAGGTCTCCTCTAGGACCTCCATTACGACCGGGCTCACCCTTGTCTCTTATACGAATAGACTGACCATGGTCAATACCTGCAGGAACAGACACGCTAATTTTCTTGCGAGTTGCAATGTAGCCAGTTCCTCTACAATCAGGACATTTTTCCTTGATAATCTGCCCCTCTCCTAAACAGTCAGGACACATTGTGACATTTTGTACTGTTCCAAAGAAAGACTGCTGAGTGATACGTATCTGACCTCTTCCCTGACATTTAGAACACGTCTCCTTGCTAGTTCCAGGCTTGCAACCCGAACCACCACATGTTCCACAAGGATCCTTGAGGTTAATCTCAATTTCTTTTTCGCATCCGAAAATAGCATCCTCAAAGGATATATGTATGCTTGCCTTGAGGTTAGCTCCCTTTTGAGGTGCATTAGGATTGCTCCTTCTACCACCACCAAAACCAAAGCCCCCAAAAAGATCGCTGAATATGTCGCCAAAATCAAAGCCACTGAAATCGAAGCCACCGGCTCCACCAGCACCACCTTCAAAGGCTGCGTGACCGAACTGGTCGTACTGACGTCTCTTTTCGTCATCGCTTAGGATTGCATATGCCTCTGAAGCCTCTTTGAATTTAGCCTCAGCCTCTTTATCATCCGGATTATTATCCGGATGATACTTGGCCGCTAATTTACGATATGCTTTTTTTAATTCATCAGCAGAGGCACTCTTTTCTACACCTAGTACCTCATAGTAATCTCTCTTATCTGCCATTTTAATTATACTTCCTTAAAGTCTGCGTCAATGACATCATCTGCAGGGTTTGAAGATGCACCTGCTGCTCCCATATCTGGACCTGCACCAGCTCCCATATCAGGGCCTGCGCCTGCTGTTCCTGCTGCCTGTGCCTGCTCATACATCTTAGCAAATACCTTCTGAGCACTCTCTGTAAGCTTCTCCTTAGCAGCCTTCATCTCATCAACTGCTGCCTCTGACATCTCCTCTGCTGCAGGATTAGCTGCAAGGAGCTCCTTGAGCTTGTTAACATCAGCCTCAACTGCTGACTTATCAGCTGCATCAATCTTGTCTCCAACCTCTGAGATAGCCTTCTCTGTCTGGAATACGAAGCTCTCTGCGTCATTTCTTGTATCAACTGCTTCTTTTCTCTTCTTGTCCTGTGCCTCATACTCAGCAGCCTCTTTAACTGCCTTGTCGATCTCTGCATCTGACATATTAGAACCAGCTGTGATTGTAATATGCTGTTCCTTACCTGTTCCAAGGTCCTTAGCAGATACATTAACAATACCATTTGCATCGATATCAAATGTAACCTCGATCTGAGGTACTCCTCTCATTGCAGGAGGGATACCATCGAGTCTGAACTGTCCAAGTGACTTGTTATCTCTAGCAAACTGTCTCTCACCCTGAAGTACGTTGATATCAACTGCTGTCTGATTGTCAGCTGCAGTAGAGAATACCTGGCTCTTCTTGGTAGGGATAGTTGTATTTCTCTCGATAAGTCTTGTAGCTACACCACCCATTGTCTCGATTGAGAGTGAAAGAGGTGTTACGTCAAGAAGAAGAATCTCGCCTGCGCCAGCATCTCCAGCGAGCTTACCACCCTGAATAGATGCACCGATTGCAACACACTCATCAGGGTTAAGGTTCTTTGAAGGCTCCTTGCCTGTGAGCTGCTTAACCTTGTCCTGAACAGCAGGGATACGTGTTGAACCACCAACTAAGAGAACCTGTCCGATATCTGCATTAGTAAGTCCAGCATCCTTCATAGCGTTCTGTACAGGGATTGCTGTACGCTCTACGAGGTCATGTGTGAGTTCATCAAACTTAGCTCTTGTGAGGTTCATATCAAAGTGCTTGGGTCCCTCAGCTGTAGCTGTGATGAAGGGAAGGTTGATATTAGTAGTTGTAGCACTAGAAAGCTCCTTCTTAGCCTTCTCAGCAGCTTCCTTGAGACGCTGCATAGCCATAACATCTGTAGAGAGATCTACTCCCTCTGCCTTCTTGAACTCATCAAGCATCCACTGTGTAATCTTGTTATCAAAATCATCACCACCAAGGTGTGTATCACCATTAGTTGAGAGAACCTCGATTACTCCATCACCGATCTCGATGATTGAAACGTCGAAGGTACCACCACCAAGGTCGTATACCATAATCTTCTGCTCTTTTTCGTTGTCAAGTCCATATGCAAGAGCAGCTGCTGTAGGCTCGTTAATAATTCTCTTAACGTCAAGACCAGCGATCTTACCAGCATCCTTGGTTGCCTGACGCTCAGCGTCGTTAAAGTATGCAGGAACAGTGATAACTGCCTCTGATACAGTCTCTCCTAAATAGCTCTCTGCATCTGCCTTGAGCTTCTGAAGAATCATAGCTGAAATCTGCTGAGGTGAATAGCTCTTGTCGTCAATTGCCTTCTTGTAATCTGTACCCATGTGTCTCTTGATTGAAGAGATTGTCTTGTCAGCATTAGTAACTGCCTGACGCTTAGCGGACTCTCCTACAAGTCTCTCACCTGTCTTGGTAAATGCTACGATTGAGGGTGTTGTACGTGCTCCCTCTGTATTAGCGATAACGGTGGGCTGTCCACCTTCCATAACAGCTACACAGCTGTTGGTTGTACCTAAGTCGATACC
>JAZRXQ010000115.1:0-6056 GCA_045600305.1 Lachnospiraceae bacterium | reverse complement strand
CAGCTGATAATGATGTCTAATGGTTATCTCATGCCAACCACCACATTTAGCTATGAGAAAATGGGTATGGCATACACGCTGACGCCTATGCTATATCTCATCGCAGAGATTGCGATAGTGGTTACCTTACTTATAACCTTTGCGGTTATGTATATTATGAATTCGTTGAATAAGAAGAGATAATGAAAAAAGGATGTTTCCTACGGGCGACATCCTTTTTTTCTTGCATACAATCTGGATTTTGGATATAATGCTTATAATTATGTCTAAGTGTACCTATTTGGCAGGAAAGGGATAGAAAATGGCGTCTTCAGAGGGGCTCCTTAGAGCAATGCGAGAAATGAAAAATGGCTCTAGTAGTGGATTTGCCACGTTTTACAGGGCGACTCTGCAGTTTGTCTACAAGACGAGCTATGCCCTGTGGAAGAATAATGAAGACGTATGTCTATTCATGGCAGATTATTACCCCTATATGTATATGAGGATAGGCTCCTTCAAGGAGGGCGATGACATCACCCAATGGATGAGTAATCTACTTGTTGAAAAATACACCCTCATGACAGGAAAAAGAGACTTGGATTTAGAACCAGAGATTAATAGCAAGAATCTCCTTATGAGCAAGGATGATGCTGACAGAGTCTGGCATCTACTTGAGGTTAGAATTCATTTTCCTAAAGAAGAAAAAAAGGCATGGAAAAAGGGCTTAGAGATACCTATTAGAATACTACTTATTGTTGGAATTATTAGTGCGGTGGCACTCATAGCACTATGGCGATTTGGTCCACAGCTAGCAGAAATGTTCCCAGGCGATGACAAGGTAGAAGAGAATAGTGAGGTAAAGGTCGAAGCTGAATCCAAAGATGATACCTTAAAGCAGATACAGGATTTACAGGATAAGCTAGATGCTGAGGCTGGTCTTGACAAAGAGATGACAGAGGATGAGATGCGAGAGTTACTTGATCAGGATCTTAGTATTGATACCTCGGTGGCAGATGTTACTGCAAAGGTAGATACGACACTTAATAACAAATCAGATAACACCAGAGCAAGTAATAAGACTGATTCAAAAACTGGCAATGAAATTCCCAATATGGGACAGGAGTTTTCTACTCAACAGACCACGATTGACCCTAGTTCCTATGAGTCAAAGGCTGACTCGAAGATTGGAACTACAGAGAGTAACATTGGTTCACATATACAGGTGACTGAGAGGACTGCTAGTGATGGGACAAGTAGTCAGACCTCTTCGAAGACGACAGTTACTAATCAAGAGATTAGCGCAAATGATATCAAACTTAAATACGGCGATGGTCTGTATTTTACTAAGGATAAAAAATGAATTTCAACACTGACGAATACGAAAAACTAAAAGCAAGTACAGAGCTAAAAGTCACTTGTTCAGGCATAGTTAGACATGGTGATAAAAAATGCATCTATGTGATGTTTGAGAGAGGTGACTGCTACGCAGAGGGGCGGATTCCAGATTTAGATTTTATCTCGGTCAAGGGCTTTACTAAGGATGAGATAAAAGATTTCAAGGAATACATGAAGGAGTACGAAAAGGACATAGTTAATCAGGCAAAGTCTGTGAACATGATCAAGAATTTTATGGGCAATGGCAAATAGATTGTAACCTGATGCAGATAATTAGAAGGACAAACACGACAAGGATAACCTATGATATATCAAAAAGGCTATAGAACAATAAATACAGACGAGGGCAAAGTTGCATTTTTATTAGAGACCAGAAATACATCATATATTTTTGGTGTCAATGCAACAGGTCAGTTAGAGCATATGTATTATGGCAAGAAAATCAGAGTGGAGAACTTTGAATTTTTGCTTGAAAAACATGAACACTGCGGTGGTAATCTTAATTCCTACGATAAAGCACATCCAGAGGTCAACCTCGAAGATATCTCCTTAGAAATGTCAGGAGTAGGTAAAGGTGATATAAGAGACCCCTTTGTGGAGATTGCCTTTCCTAATGGTAGTACTACAACTGATTTTGTATACATCAGTGCAGAAAATGATGATTCAAGAGCTGATATGGGTGGGCTTCCTTATGCCTACAATGAGAATGGCAGATATGAGCATCTGAGAATTTTAATGAGAGACAAGACAGGCAAGCTAGATCTCATTTTACATTACAATGTATATCCTGACTGTGACGTTATCACTCGCTCAGCTGAGCTTATAAACTCCTCGGATAATCAGGTGATGCTAAAGCGTCTCATGAGTTCACAGCTTGATTTTGGATACGGTGAATATGATTTTACAAGCTTCCATGGCGCATGGGCAAGGGAGATGAATAAGTCTACAACTCCCCTGACAGGAGGAAGAGTAGTTGTATCATCTTTTACGGGATCATCTTCAAATAGGAGCAATCCCTTTACGATGCTTAGCGAAAAAAATGCTACTGAAGATGCTGGTAATGTATATGCTTTTAACCTTATTTACAGTGGTAATCACTACACCTCAGCGGAGTATACAGGCCTTGGCCATACAAGAATACTTACGGGCATCAATCCACAGAATTTTTCATGGGTAATTGACAAAGATGAACGTTTTGTGTCACCTGAGGCAGTTATGGCTTTTTCAGATAAGGGCTTTACGGGTGTTAGTCATGTTATGCACACCTTTGTAAGAGAGCATATAGTAAGGGGTGAGTGGAAGAGAAAAGCAAGACCAATCCTTATCAATAGCTGGGAAGCATGTTATTTTGATATTTCTGAAAAGAAGCTTATAGAGATTGCAAAGGTTGCAGCCAGCTGTGGAATAGAGCTATTTGTCATGGATGATGGTTGGTTTGGAAATAGAAGCTCAGATAAATCAAGCTTAGGAGATTGGGTAGTAAACAAGAAAAAGCTACCGCATGGATTAGATGGACTTGCCAAGAAAATAAACGATTTAGGTATGTCCTTTGGAATTTGGGTTGAGCCAGAGATGGTGAGTGAGGATTCAGACCTATATAGATTTCATCCGGAATGGGCAGTTAAAGCACCAGCAAGAGAACATTCTGAAGGTCGAAATCAGATGATTTTGGATCTGTGTAATAGACAGGTCAGAGATTATATTGTTCAGTCCATGAGTGATGTATTTGCGTCGGCAAATATTAGTTATGTTAAGTGGGATATGAATAGAATCTTTTCTGATTATTATTCGCCCAGCTTAAAATCTGATAGACAGGGTGAATTTGCACATAGATACATTTTAGGGCTATATGAAATAATGGGTAGGCTGACAAGAGCCTTTCCTGATATTCTATTTGAAGGCTGCGCAGCTGGTGGAAACAGATTTGACCTTGGAATACTTAGCTTTTTCCCTCAGATATGGGCAAGTGATGATACAGATGCAGTGGCACGTGCAACTATTCAGACTGGTTATAGTTATGGCTATCCTATGTCAGTTGTCAGCGCACATGTCTCTGATGTACCAAATCATCAAACGCTCAGACGAACGGATATAGAGACTAGATTTGCAGTTGCATCCATGGGACTTTTAGGATATGAGTGTAACCTAGCTGACATGTCAGATAGCGTTCTTGACGAGATAAAAAAGCAGGTTCTCATATACAAGCTTTGGAGAAATATTTTCTTCATGGGTGATATATACAGACAATCTCATGATGGTCTATATGTCTGGACCATTGTTAGAAAAGACAAGAAAAAAGCCGTGGGCATTGTGATGAACACGATGGTTGAACCTAACCGCGCGCAGCTCACATACAAGGCCAAGGGCTTGGCAGAAAATTTTAGATATAAGTTTTACAATGTAGGTAGAAAATATAACATTAGAGAATTTGGTAGTCTTATCAATACTGTTGCACCAATTCACATAAAAGAGGATTCTGCTCTATATAAGACATTAGCTAAGCGAATCAAGATGGATTCTGAGGTAATGGATTGTATTGTATATGGAGATGCGCTTATGAACGCTGGTGTCAAGCTGTATCAGGCGTATGTGGGCACAGGCTACAATGATAAGACCAGATATTTTGGGGATTATGCAGTTAGAATGTATTTCATGGAGGAGGCATCTCCTGATGATATCGAGGCCATGGAAAACGTTGATGATAAACTAAATGTCTTTGAAGAGACAACGACCGAAAAGGAGACAGAAGATGGCAACTAAATATTTTGGAACAGATGGTTTCAGAGGAAGAGTAAATGAAAATCTTACAGTAGATCACGCAATTCAGATAGGTAAGTTTTTGGGATGGTATTTTGGCAAGGGTGACCACCAGGTTAGATGCGTAATAGGAAAGGATACACGTAGAAGCAGCTATATGTATGAGTACGGTCTTGTCGCAGGACTTACCTCAACTGGCGCAGATGTTTTTCTTTTGCACGTTACCACAACTCCTTCCGTTGCATATATTTCTAAGACAGAGGATTTTGATTTTGGAATTATGATTACTGCAAGTCACAATCCCTACTATGATAACGGAATAAAAATCATTGATAAGACAGGATACAAGATGGATGAGGCTGTCCTAGAGGAGATTGAAAAGTACATTGATGGTGAGACTCATATTGACCTCGCAGCTTACAATAAGATAGGTCGCTGTCAGGATTATATCATGGGTAGAAATAAGTACATGAACTTCCTCACAACGGTTATGCCTTATTCATTAAATGGATATAGAATCGGACTTGACTGTGCAAATGGTTCTGCTTTTATGTTAGCAAAAAATGTATTTGACATGATAGGTGCCAAGACATTTGTTATGAATGCTGAGCCTGACGGATACAACATCAACAGAGACTGTGGCTCTACACATATTGAGGCACTTCAAAAATTCGTTGTTGATAATCAGCTGGATGTAGGCTTTGCTTTTGATGGTGATGCGGATAGATGTCTCGCAGTTGATGAGCATGGTAATCTTGTTGATGGAGATATGATGATATACATCTATGGTATGTATATGAAAAATAAGGGTGGCTTGGTTAAGGATACAGTTGTTACAACTGTTATGTCTAATATCGGTATTACCAAGGCACTTAAGGAAAATGGTATCAGCAATATTCAGACTCCGGTAGGTGATAAATATATTGCTGAGGAGCTTAAGGCTCACAACTACACTATTGGTGGAGAGCAGTCTGGTCATATTATCTTTAATAAATATGCTACAACTGGTGATGGAATCCTCACAGCACTCAAGCTTATGGAGGTTGTTGTAGAGAAAAAGATGCCTCTTTCATCTCTAATGGTTGGAATGGAGCTATTCCCGCAGAAGCTCGTTAATATCACCGTTAAGCATGACATGGATATGCTACTTGATACTGAGGCTGTTAAGGCTTGTGTTACTCGTGTCGAGGGTGAGCTTGGTGATAATGGACGTGTATTATTACGCAAGAGTGGAACAGAGCCGCTTATCCGTATTATGGTGGAGGCGACTACTGATGAGGACTGCAGTAAGTATTGTAATCAGATTAAGTATGCGATACTTGGGGAGGACGAGAAGTAAAAACATCCAACCACAGTTCGCTAAATCCGACATCCCTGTCGGATTTGTCACCCAATTTTTGCCTCTTGCACAGCGACCACTAAAAGTCGTGCATATTTACATCTAGGCACTGCGTTACATAGTCCTCATAGTGAAAGGTATCGTCCCCTGCCAGCAAAACGAGTTTTGTGGCGAGGATAATCGCCATGAGCATGCGAATGGTGATAACGACAAGCGGCAAACGTAGTGCCACTTGGAGTGGTATTCCGAAGTCAGCAACCTGTCTGAGTTTTGCGCAGGGGGCGAACCGTCATATGAGGACGTCTGTGAAAGCAAATGAAATAAAAATAACGATAGGAAAAACATATGTATAAACTTGGAATAGATATTGGATCTACTACAGTTAAGGTGGCTCTATTATCAGATGAAAACAACTTAATTTTTAGCGACTATCAGCGTCATTTTGCTAATATCCGTGAGACTCTTCAGGAGCTTGTAGGTAAGGCACTAGCTCAGGCGGGAGATAAAGAGGTGCATCCAGTGATTACAGGTTCTGGTGGACTGACTCTTGCAAAGCACCTTGAGGTGCCTTTTGTGCAGGAGGTTA
>JAZRXQ010000114.1:0-3910 GCA_045600305.1 Lachnospiraceae bacterium | reverse complement strand
ATTCTCTTGCAAATGAGTCTATAGACATGTTTGTTAATAGACTGAATTGCATAGATGGGCTTGAACTTTCGAGAGTTGGTGATATCGAGGAGCTAAAGCAACAGGATTATCATGGAAAGAGAGTATATATAGAGATTAAGGATTCCTTTGATAATGTTATTACAAGTAAGCTTGACCTTGGAGTACATAACCGTTTAGATATAGAACAGGAAGAATACTGCTTTGATATTGCATTTGATGAGGAGGGAGCGAGCCTTTTAATTAATTCAAATGAGCAAATGTTTGCAGAGAAGTTGCGGTCTTTGTTAAGATTTGGTGCAGTGTCAACCAGATACAAAGACATTTTTGACCTATACTTTCTGAAGGATGGCATTGATGCTGATAAGTTAAAAATCTGTCTGGATTCCTACATATATAGCGATTCTAAAATGAGAGAGAAGGACAACAAAGATATAGCAAAACGTGTAAGAATAGCTTTTAGTAACAGAGCTTATCTTGGAAGATTGCGGACAACTGATAAGAAATGGTTAGATGATGACTTAGACGAGATATTGAACAGTTTAGTTGTTTTTATTGATTCACTGGGGTAAGAAAATAAGAGATATTTTAATAGCGAGAGAGCATCGAGATCATTGTTTCGATGCTCTTTTACTATATAGCCGCACTGAGAACCAGGGCGGTATTTTTTATGCGCGCATATGCTCTCATCAGTCGACGGGTGAGGGCAAATATTGTTTCATCTCTAATGATTCGCATTGACAAGTATTATGCATAGACATAGTATGGTGAGTAGAAAACTCCACAACAATGATATGGAAGTGAGAATTATGCCGATAGTAAAAGAATATATAGCTCATATAGATAGTAAAAAGAGAATTACACTTAGAGGTGCATTATATCAGGATTATAGTGTGACGGAATATGACAACGGATGCATTATGATAAAGCCTAGAGAGCTAACTGTCTCGGAGAGTATTTCTGCTCGAACCTTAGAGGATATGGATAGAGCTATAACTAATTTCAAACATGGAAAAGTTTCTCCTGTTATCGAGATGGAACAATAAATTAGAAGAGAATAAATTAACTGGCAAGCAAGGCCGATCAGAGATAATCTGACCGGTCTTTTGTTTTGCCCAAATTACAACAAAATTTTGGAGGTAAAAAGAAATGGGATTTTTCAATAGTGCAGTAGACGTACTTAAGACATTAGTAATTGCTCTTGGAGCAGGACTTGGAATCTGGGGAGTAATCAACCTCATGGAAGGATATGGTAATGATAACCCTGGTGCTAAGTCACAGGGAATGAAGCAGCTGATTGCAGGAGGCGGTGTTGCTCTTATTGGTATGTTACTCGTACCCCAGCTTAGCGGTCTATTCGGGTAATTACAAATTGACGAGCCAGGGCAGTTAAGCCCTAGCTTGTCGCAAAAAAAGGAGGCAACATGGATTATGTAATTCAGTCATTGGTAGATTGGCTGAAGGAAATTCTCATAACAGGCATTCTTGGAAATCTTGGAGACTTGTTTGCAGATGTAAACAGAGGTGTTGAAGCTCTGGCAACAGGATGTGCAGCAAATCCAGCTATTATCGCACCAGATATTTTCAACATGATTCAGATGGTCGTAGAGAATGCGGTAATGCCGATTGCAGGTATTATTCTAACATTTGTAGCCTGTTATGAGCTGATCCATATGGTAATCAGCCACAATAATCTCGCCAATTTTGAGACCTGGACCTTTTTCAAATGGATTTTTAAGACAGCAATAGCGGTTTATCTCATCACAAATACCATGAATATCACGATGGCAGTATTTGATGTCACTCAGACAGTAGTTAATAATGCGGGTGGACTAATATCACAAAACACAGCCATAGATGCATTCCAGACATTAGATGATGTTAAGACAGTGTTAGAAACCAAAGAGCTAGGAGAGTTAATTCTAATCTTTTTGGAGTCATGGGTAGTGAGATACACGATATGCTGGATAGTTTTACTTTTATTCGTAATCATCTATGCAAGAAGTATAGAGGTTTACTTAAGAGTCAGCCTTGCACCCATACCATTTGCAACATTTGGTAGCAAGGAGCAGTCAATGATGGGACAAAACTATCTAAAATCACTGTTTGCACTGGGCTTCCAGGGATTACTTATGATGATATGTGTCGGAATCTATGCGGTTTTGATACAGAGAATCACAATAACAGAAGATTTACTTGGAACGCTGTGGGGAATCATAGGATATACAGTTTTACTTGTATTTACCCTATTTAAGACCGGAAGCATATCCAAGGCGGTATTTAATACACACTAGGCAGGAGGTAAAGATGACAGCTAGATATGTCCCTGTGCCAAGAGACCTGTCAAAAGTAAAGAGCAAGGTATTTCTTAACCTGACAAAAAGGCAGTTAATCTGTTTTGGACTGGCAGCCTTAGTGGGAATACCTTGCTTTTTCTTATTCAAGTTTTTATCTGAAAACATCAGCACATCAGTAATGGGAATGATGATAGTCATGCTTCCATTTTTCTTTTTCGCTATGTATCAGAAAAACGGACAGACCTTAGAGGTCTATTTGGCACACTTTATTGAGTATAACTTCATAAGACCTAAGGTCAGGTTTTATGAGACAGACAACTTGTATGACGCGATTATTCGCGAAGAAAAAGCAACTAAGGAGGTAGAAAAAATTGTTCAAGACGCTATTCGGCACGAAAAAGAAAAGCATTCCAACACCTAATGGTCTGAATGGATCAGATCAGAAGAAGGTAATGTCTATCATAGCTAATGCCAGAAAGAACGATGGAATCCCTAAAACTACCCAGCAGTCCATTCCTTTTGAGAGAATGTTTCAGGATGGGATATGCAGGGTAGGTAAGGATTTCTATACAAAAACAATAGAGTATTTGGATATCAATTATCAGTTAGCGCAGACAGAAGACAAGGATGTAATTTTTGAAGACTGGTGTGGTTTTTTAAATTTCTTTGACAGTTCAGTGGAATTTCAGCTGAGCTTTATGAATATGACCACAGATGCAAAGGATTTTGGTAGAAGCATAGCCATCCCTCATAAGAACGACGAGTTCAACGGAGTCAGGGATGAGTATTCCAAAATGCTCTATCACCAGATGGAGATTGGTAATAACGGACTAACAAAGACAAAGTACATAACCTTTGGAATCCATGCAGAGTCCATCAAGGAGGCAAAGCCCAGGCTCATCCACATAGAAACAGATATCCTTAATAACTTTAAGAAGCTTGGAGTCAGAGCAAAAACACTTAATGGAATAGAAAGACTTGGGCTTATGCATCAGCAGTTTCATATGGGAGATACAGCCAAATTCCACTTCAACTGGGATATGCCAGTTAAAAATGGAATAGGACCAAAGGATGCAATAGCCCCCAGTATCCTAGCTTTTCCCAATGGCAGGAGATTTATGATGGGAGATGTGTATGGGGCTGTTAGCTATTTGGCTATTGACGCTTCAGACATCCCCGATAAGTTTTTGGCTGATATCTTGGCTATTGAATCAAATCAGATAGTAACCATGCATATACGCTCAGTAGCACAGAATGATGCGATAAAGGATGTAAAGCACAAGATTACAGAGCTTGACAGTTCAAAAATCGAGGAGCAGAAAAAGGCAGTAAGAGCAGGATATGATATGGATATCATTCCCAGTGACCTTGCTACCTTTGGCAAGGATGCCAAGGCACTACTTAAGGAACTTCAGACACAGAATGAGAGAATGTTTTTATTAACATTTCTAATTCTTAATACAGGAAAGACTGAGCAGGAGCTTGAAAACAATGTATTTCAGATATCATCACTAGCCCAGCAGAATAACTGCAACCTAATCCGTCTGGATTATCAGCAGGAGCAGGGGCTAATGAGCTCGCTTCCCTTGGCATTT
>JAZRXQ010000113.1:0-9157 GCA_045600305.1 Lachnospiraceae bacterium | reverse complement strand
TGCACTAATGCGTGGAATTTTGATACAGATACAGTAACTGAGAATATCACACTCTATGCTAAGTGGAGCCAGAATAGTGGCGGTGGTGGAAACTCAGGCGGATATATTCCTCCCAATATTCCTGACAATAACTCAGGAAATAATGATTCAGGAAATACGATTACTGTTCCAGTAGAGAATGGTTCTCAGTCAGCTCAGATTACTATCGAGATAAAGGATAATGTGGCAGTAGTTGATACGATTACAGATACGGTTCTTAAGGATACAGTTGAAAAAGGAACGACAGATACTATTACAATCGATGCATCCAGTGCTAAGGGTGATGTCAATGGAACAGCCTTAGATAAACAGACTGCAGAAAAGATAGCAGATGTAATTAATGATACTTCCAACAAGGTTGAAAGCCTGGAGGTAAAGACACCTCAGGCAAACATTATACTTGATGGAATAGCCCTTCAGACAGTAGCAGATGCCGCAGGTGCTGCAACAGATCTCATTACATTGGTAGTAGAAGATACTAAAAATGTGATGAATGAGCTGACAGGTGTTCAGAAAGATGTAATCACAGATGCCAAGCCACTTGTTACATTTGATGCATATATCCTAGCAGGTTCATCTCGTGTTCATGACCTTAAGGGTGGTCTTATGACTGTAGCAGTTGAATATCCATTTGACAGTACTGTGGATGTAAGCCAGGTTAAATTGGTGCATATGCTTAATAACGGTGAAATAGAGGTACTCAAGTGGAATACTGTTACTGAGGGAGCAAGGAAGCTGGCAGTATTTACTACTAAATCACTTTCATATTTTACATTTACACTTGATGCCAAGAATGTTCTTTCTAGCTATGAGGTGAATGAAGAATCAGAAAAAGCAATTGCATTAGCTTTAAATGCAGGACTTAAAGTAAGCCAGACAAGTAAGTCTATCAATGTTAAATGGGGTAAAGTGGATGGAGCAGATGGATATATAGTTTATTCCGTTTACTGTGGAACAAAGCTAGCGAAGGTAAAGACCATTACAGATGCAAACACTACTTCATATAAGATTAAAAAACTAAACGGCAATGCATTAAACTTTAAGAAAAACTACAAGGTTCAGGTAGTTGCTTATAAACTTGTAGATGGCAAGAAGACACGCCTTGGTAAGACTATCACAGCTCATGTAGTTGGTAGCAAAAACACCAAGTACTCAAATGCAAAGGCTATTAAGCTTACTTCTTCAAGTAAAGTATCGATTAATGTTGGAGAGACTTCTGAGATTAAGGCGACTACAGTATTAGTAGATTCTAATAAGAAGCAGCTTTCAGATGCACATGCCAAGGAATTTAGATATGCTTCATCTGATACATCTATTGCAACAGTAGATGCAAAGGGCAAGATTACTGCTAAGAAGGCTGGTGAATGTACCATCTATGTATATGCTAGAAATGGCTATGCCAAGAAGGTAAGAGTTACAGTTAAGTAAATTAATGCTGTAATAGTTAAAAATAGAAAAATATGCGCGCGTGCAGATTTTTACATAGAAAAATATGCATGTGCGCATATTTTTGTTGCGAAAAATACGCATCTGAGATAAAATAGAGCATAAAAGTAGGGGTCTTGGAGGTGAAGACGATGTTGAAACGTAAGGCTATAGACAGTCTATTAGCGTGGAAGAATAATATATCTAATAAGGCATTAGTTGTAAATGGAGCAAGACAGGTTGGCAAGACATATATAATTCGTGTGTTTGGTGAGGAATACTATGAGAGTTTTATAGAATTGAATTTTATAGAAAGTCCAGATTATATATCAATATTTGAAGGGAATCTCAGTGTAGAAAGTATTCTTGGTGGGATAAGCTTGTATTTACCTGCAAAAAAGATTATTGAAGGAAAAACACTTATTTTCTTAGATGAGATTCAGGAGTGCCCTAATGCTATAACGGCATTAAAGTTTTTAGCAGCAGACCCTAGATTTGATGTTATTGCATCAGGTTCAGCTCTAGGCATGAATTATAAGAGAGGGACTTCTTATCCAGTGGGTTCTATTGAATATCTGGATATGACAGCGTTAGATTTTAGAGAGTTTTTATGGGCAATAGGTATTGGTGATGATGTAATAACAAATATTAGAGGGTATTTTGACCGCAGAGAAGAAGTGCCTAATGCTATTAATAGTAAGATGATGGAATACTTACTACAGTATATGGTTGTAGGAGGAATGCCAGAGGTTGTCGACAAGTTTGTACAGAACAGGGATTATCTAGAAGTGGATAAAATCCAAAAGAGAATATATCGTGATTACATCGCAGATATAGCTAGATATGCGATGCCTGATCTCAAGATAAAAGCAGAAAATTGTTTTAAGGCAATACCCAGGCAGCTTACTAAGGACAATCACAAATATCAATATAGTCTGGTTGAAAACAAGGGAACTGCTAGAAAATTTGAAAGTAGCGTAGAATGGATTTGTAATGCCAATATGGCACAGCTTGTGAATAATATTTCATATGTCGAATATCCCCTTGAAAATCATATGATAGATGATAATTTTAGATTATATATGACAGATATTGGTCTATTGGTCGGAACGTATGATTTTTCAATAAAAAAAGCGATATTGTCAGATGTGTATGAGGAATCATCTGAAAATCTTGTTCTTAGAACTGCAAAGGGGGGACTGTATGAGGCGCTAATTGCGGATATGCTTTATAAGAATGGTTATAGTAAATTGTATTTTTATAGAAATGAGGCTGGCACAGCAGAGTTAGAGTTTTTTATAGAAGATGAGACAGGTGTCGTACCAGTAGAGGTCAAGGCAGGAAGAAAAAGGGCACGCACGCTAGACAACCTCTTAAATAAAGAAGACATATCAAGGGGGTATAAGCTCGCTTCTCAAAACATAGGGGTTAATGGAAAGAAGATAACCCTGCCACTGTATATGGCGATGTTTTTGTAGGGCAAATCCCAAATTGAACAGTTAAAAAAGAGTTAGAAAAGCTGTAATCTCTAAGGGCAAGGTTATTAAGTTAAGGGTTTGACAATCAAAAACTTTTTGATATTGACTACCTATCTAGGCAAGGGTATTGAAGTACAAGCAAATAAGTGTTATGATACAACTGAATGGACGAAGGAAATGAGTATAGAAAATGATGATGGACGATGAATACTACGAAGGTCAAAGAGAAGGAAGAAACAAAGATACCCAGATAAATCATACATATATTAATAGTGGAAACTATCGTAAGAAATTTGATTTAATATCTGATAATGTAGAATTGAATAAGTTATTATATAATCTTGCAAAGAAGATGCTTGAACATAGAGCAGGAACACTTTATGAAGATATGTATTGGATTGATCCTGATGCAGTTGAGATAGTTGCATCAGAGTTGTCAGGTTCGTGTGAGGAGATGATAGAATACTCATCTGCAACATTAAAGGTTGTTGATTCGACAGAAGGCTTGCTTACAATTCATACGCATCCTAATAGTTACCCACCTAGTGTAGATGATTTTAATTCAAATTTTAGGCATAAGTATGTTTTAGGGATAATTTGTTGTCACAATGGAAGAGTTTTCGTGTATAATTCTAATGAAGAAATAGATGAGAATCTTTACGTGGCCTATGTTCATAAATATAAGTTAGAGGGAAAGCTAGAGTTTGAAGCTCAGTGGGCAGCTTTAGAGGCAATTAAAGAAAACACGGATATTATTTTTAAGGAGGTGAGCACAAATGAGTAATGCGAACGTAATTTATATGGAAAAAGACGGAGCAGTTGAGATTCCAAAGAAATATGAGCAGATGACATATGATGAGATATCTGCTGAGTGCTCCCGTCTTGCTGGTGAGGCGAATAATAGAAAGAGGATTGCTAAAAACAATAAAGTAAGTACGAAAACAAAGTTTGTGATATAGGTAGGAACTATATAAGGAATCTGTACAAGGACAGTCTTCGGGCTGTCTTATTTTTAAAGGATATCATTATGTCATATTTGTAGCGGCTATAATAGGATCAATTCTGTTATCTTTGAATTACATAGAAAAATT
The DNA here is from genome assembly GCA_045600305.1 of Lachnospiraceae bacterium. Taxonomy (GTDB): domain Bacteria; phylum Bacillota; class Clostridia; order Lachnospirales; family Lachnospiraceae; genus JAZRXQ01. Next base: position 5,124 of record JAZRXQ010000113.1, on the reverse strand, counting down.
CATAGGAGGTGATTACTATGGCATATAGTCATGCAGTATTAGGCGAGAGTTTAGAATTGTGTCGTCAGGCGGCTGAATGGGGCAGAGATGAGCAAAAGCGTCTTCAAAAAAATGAACAGGCTAGAGTTAAAGTAACAGCTATTATTGATGAGTTGAAAAAGAAGAATAAGACGAAAAGTAATTACTAATTTAAAATTAAGATAGATGAAAACAGGGCGGAAATCGATATGTGCTTAACTCTACAACAAATGAGAGATGATGCTAGAATAGAGGGCAAAATAGAAGCAGAAGTATTGCAGTTCGAAAAAAAATGAAAAGGATAAATTTGCAAGAGACTCTAGGTATAATGTTACCTAGAGTCTCTTTTTGCATAGAGGTAGAATCAAAGAGTTAAAATATATAAATGTCACAAACATATGCACAGTTTAACACCCGTCCAAATAAAAACTTGAATTACCCCATTTACTATGGTAAAATACACTCTAATTATGGGTAACTATTATCCACCGCGGAAGGAGGCGATAGACAGTGAAATCATATGCACTTACCGACAAGGGCGCGGTTCGTGAAACTAATCAGGACTATGTATATGCATCTGAAAAGGCATTAGGAAAGCTTAATAATCTGTTTATCGTTGCTGATGGGATGGGTGGACATAATGCTGGAGATTTTGCATCTAAGTTCACAGTGTCAGAGATGATAGATTATATAGTAGATTCGACAGACACAGAACCAGTCAAGTTACTTGGAAAGGCAATAGAAAAAGCCAACGATGGACTCATGCGAGAGTCGAGAAATAAGCCACAGTATAGCGGGATGGGAACTACTGTAGTTGCTGCTACAATTGTAGATAACACCATATTTATTGCTAATGTAGGTGATTCAAGACTATATAAGCTGTCTGCTGCTGATGAGAAGCTAAGGCAGATAACTAAGGATCATTCTCTTGTTCAGGAGATGGTATATATGGGCAAGATGGAGGCCAGTGAAGCTAAAAATCATCCGGACAAGAATATCATCACCAGAGCAGTTGGTGCATTTGATGACTTGGAAATCGACTTTTTCGAGCAGCCCATCGCAGAAGGCGACATGATTCTCATGTGTACAGATGGACTTAGCAATATGGTTGATGATGACACAATAAGAGAGATACTCGTAGCGGATATAGATGTTGTTGACAAGGTTCAAAATCTCGTTAATGAAGCCAATAAAAATGGTGGAAGAGACAATATCTCAGTTATAGTAATTGAGTGCTAGATAAGTACAAATATCAAGGGGACTAATTATGATAGAAATAGGATCATATATAGGAGATAGATACGAAGTAATTGAAAAAATTGGTGCTGGCGGAATGAGTGACGTATTCAAGGCCAAGGATCAGGTGCTTGGTCGTTTCGTTGCCATCAAGGTTTTGAAACAGGAATTTGCAGAGGACGTTAATTTTGTATCCAAGTTCCATGCCGAGGCACAGTCAGCTGCATTACTTCAACACGCCAATATTGTCAATATCTATGATGTAGGTGCAGAAGACCACGTACATTTCATAGTAATGGAGTATGTAGAAGGTATTACTCTTAAGACATATATAGAGAAAAAAGGAACCCTCAACTACAAGGAAGCAATCTCGATTGCAATTCAAGTAGGTAGAGGAATCGAGGCAGCGCATAATGCCAAGATAGTTCATAGAGATATCAAGCCTCAGAATATCATGATTTCAAATGAGGGCAAGGTCAAGGTCATGGACTTTGGTATTGCAAGAGCAGCTACCTCTAATACTATTCATTCTGATGTAATGGGTTCTGTGCACTATTCATCTCCCGAACAGGCTAGAAACGGCTTTGTTGACTGCAAGAGCGATATTTATTCATTAGGTATTGTTATGTATGAGATGGTAACTGGACGTGTACCCTTTGATGGTGATACTACAGTTGCGATTGCTATTCAGCATCTCCAGGATGAGATGGTACCTCCTAGTACATATGCACCTGATTTACCTATTAGCTTAGAAAAAATAATCATCAAGTGTACTCAAAAGAGTCAGGACAGAAGATATCCGACAATGGGAGAACTACTTAATGACTTAAAGCATGCTCTAATGAGACCTGATGAGGACTTTGTTGTAATAGAGACAGCAGTTAGTCAGGGCAAGACCACAGTTATAGGTCAGGAAGAGCTAGAGAGCATCAGACGTAACGCTGTAAATATAATGGAGCCTTCCAATGATGGCTTGGGAGACTATGGAACTAATACTGGCACGATAAGCTCATATGATGCATACCAGAATCAGGCTTCACAAGGTGGAGTTGACATTGATCCAGACTGGTCTAATACATCAGTAGTCAGAAAAAAGAATCAAAGAGATGAAGAGGAGTCAGATGGCTTCTTGAATCCCAAGATGGAAAAGGTAGTGACAATACTTGGAATTGTAGCTGCCGTAATAATCATTGCAGTGGTTATAGTACTTCTCGTAAATACAATTCCCAGCTGCAGTGGGCCTGGTACAGATGATTTAGTACATGTGACAGTCAATGGTGAGGATACTGATGAGGATACCAAAAAGCCTGATGAGAATACAGTGGTTAATCCAGGCAATGGTGAGCCTGTTGCCATGATTGATATCAGAGGCAAGTCAGTGGACGATGCTAAGGTTGCCATTGAGCAGATGGGGCTTATGATTTTTTCTGATGGTAATATTAGCTCAGAGGAGTTTCCTGCAGGTACAATTTGCTATCAGAGCGTAGAGCCTGATGTAATGGTTACACCTGGAACAGTCATCAATATCAAGGTGTCTAGCGGAACTGGTCAGATAGATATACCGTATGTGGTTGGCAATATAGATACAGCTGCTATCAAGATGATTGAGGACCTTGGACTTATTTGCAAGAGAGAATACCAGTATAGTGATAATGTTGCAAAGGATGTCGTTATAAGCCAGAACCCTGATAGTGGCAACAAGGCAGTTAAGGGTGATACAATTACCATTGTAGTTAGCCAGGGTAAAGAGGCTGCAACTGTTCCCAATATCGTTGGAAAGACAGAGGAAGAGGCTAAAAATGCCATAACAGAGGCCAAGCTTCAGGTGGGCTTAATTAGATCAGAATATAGTGATACTGTTGCCAAGGGTGTAGTAATTAGTCAGGATATTGCTGCTGGAGGTAGTACAACAGTTGGGGCAACCATGGACTTTACTGTGAGTCTTGGAAAAGAGGTCAAGAAATATAGATTCAGTGCCAATATTACATTGCCCAATGATGACTCGGTTAAGGGAGCAGATATATATCTATATGATTCAAATGGTCAGGTTGTAGAGGTATGGGATGGTATCTATACCAGTGACTTCCCTCTTACAATAGAAGCGGATGATATAGACGCATCATCAGGAAGACTTGTTATTGAGTGGGTGCTTGAGGACTCAGATGGCAATCAGACTACATCGATTCAGGAATCAAGTGTAACATTTAGAGAAATGTAATCTGGACGAGATATGATAGGTAAGATACTAAAAGCAATATCAGGTTTTTATTACGTCTATATTGAGGGCAAGGGAACCTACGAATGTCGTGCCAAGGGAGCATTCAGACAGCTAGGTGTCAAGCCTTTAGTTGGAGACTATGCTAGGATTCAGATTATAGACGAAGAAAAAAAGACTGGAAATGTTGAAGAAATAATACCTAGACAAAATTCACTTATTCGTCCGGCGGTTGCAAATATTGACATGGCTCTTGTGGTGTTTGCTGCAGCCTATCCTGATCCCAATTTAAATCTTTTAGATAGGTTTTTGATAACCATGAGCCGTCAGGAGATTCCAGTTACGATTGTTTTTAACAAGACGGAGCTTGTGGATGAAAATACAGTCAGGATGATGAGAAAGGCCTATGAACCCTGTGGCTATACCTGTCTATTTATCAGCGTATATGAGGATAGAGGCGTAGACGAGGTTCTGTCAGTTTTAAAAGGCAAGACCGCTACTATAGCTGGTCCGTCTGGCGTGGGCAAGTCATCACTTATTCAAAAGCTGGCACCAAAAGCACAAATAGAGACGGGTGAGGTTTCAAAAAAAATAGGCAGAGGCAAGCAGACTACTCGTCATACGGAGATTATCCCATTAGGTAATTCTACCTATATTATGGATACGCCGGGATTTTCTTCTCTATATGTCACAGACATCGGTTCTAGAGAATTGTGGCAGTATTACAGTGAGTTTCAGGAATATGAGCCTGAGTGCAAGTTTGCGGGTTGTTCTCATATATCTGAACCTATGTGCGGGATAAAAAATGCATTAGATAGAGGGCTGCTGTCACCGATTAGATACGATAATTACACCAAAATATACGAGGAATGCCGAGTGAATGACAGCACGTATGGTAAAAGGAAATTTTAACTAAAATTTTTTAGATAAAATTGTTGACAAAAGATAAAACTTAGATAGAATAGGTTTTGGTCACGAAGAGTGACTGAAACCTATTTTAATTTTTCGAGGAGGACAAAAACATGTTTGATGAGGTAAAAGAGGTATTAGTAGATTCACTTAGCTGCGATGAGAATGCAGTTACTATGGATGCAGTTATTATTGATGATTTAGGTGCTGATTCACTTGATATCGTTGAGTTAAGCCTTGCACTTGAGGAGAAGTTTGACATTACAATCCCTGAAGAGGATTTAGCAAACATCAAGACAGTAGCAGACGTAGTTAACTACATCGAGAGCAAGAAGAACTAATATCATATAAAGAAAGTAAATTATAATGAAAAAAGGATTAAAAATACATGGCGTGGGATACTACGTTCCACCCAAGGTGGTCACAAACGATGACATTGCCAAGATTGTAGATACTAATGATGAGTGGATTAGAACTCGTAGTGGTATTAGAGAAAGACACTTTGCAGAAGAAGGCGTTATGAACGCTGATATGGCAGAGGCAGCAGCAAGAAAGGCAATAGAGTCTGTAGCTACCTTTAGGGGAGATGATTCCGTCAAAGACTTTGATGTGTCAGAAATCGGATTGGTTCTCGTAGGTACATTTACTCCCGACTGTTATTCGCCTAGTGTAGCATCTGCCTTACAGGGTAGATTAGCACTTCCTTCGCATACTATGGTTATGGATATAAGCGGTGGTTGCACGGG
>JAZRXQ010000112.1:0-9228 GCA_045600305.1 Lachnospiraceae bacterium | reverse complement strand
TATCCTCTGAGATTTTTTCTGCCTTGTGTCCTTCAATATTGCTCATAGGCTCATCGTTGAGGTAGTATTTTACAACTGAATATCCCACACAATAGAAACGATATTTGGTGTCGTTGATTTCTTTAAGTGTCTCACCTGCCTTGTCAATTCCTAAAAGGTCAAGTGTATGAATCATCTCACCAGTAACAACAGTCTCCTCAGGGTACTCGTATTCAACTGTAGTAGTTATAGTACGAAGTACACGACCAGCGGCAGCAATACATACTTCAGTAAGCTTGGTGCCGAGTTCCTCTTCTATCTTTTCCTTGACCACCTGACAGGTATTGGCAACTCTCCCGATATCATGAATCTGTCCATCTATCATGGAACGAGAGGTGTGCTGTTCATTATGCATGGCTATTACGTTGAAATGTCCGTCTTCACCCTTGTAGCCAGCAGTTCCAACCACATTACGGGTTCCTATATCTAGGCCAAAAACTAATTCCTTGCCCTGTAATTCCATCTGATCCTCCTGTAAGAATTCATCCCTGAATCAAAAAAATTTATCGTCCTTGTAATTAATCGCATATTAACTTCAGACTCGTCGTTTGTCGTCGCACTGTTAATTCGTGAATTAATATTCTGTAACAAACTGAGAAATTATATCCTCAAGCACACGTTCTAATTCATCTTCGCTGCCAGAATTATCTATGGTTCTGACGCATACTTCTCTGAATCTCTCTTCGCTGAGCTGCGAAGCAAGAATCGCATCTATCTTGTCATCAGAATAACCACGTGTCTCCTTTAGACGCTCTCTTCTAACAGCCTCCGGTGTGTATATATACCACAGCTCCTCACACACCCTATCGTACCCTTCCTCTATCAAAAGTGCCGCCTCTAATATAAGAAAGTCATGAGCATCCATTATCCGCTCTATCTCTGATTCTCTGAGTATGTACGCCTTGACAGCTGGGTGTACTATTTTATTAAACTGCTTTCTTTTTTCTTCGTTTGAAAAAATAACCTGAGCTGTTTTAGGACGATCTAGTATTTTTTTACCATCCTCAAGCTTCCAAATGTCATCATTTTCAAAGGTATTTATTAGTTTATCATATGCTAGACCGCCTGGCAAAGTCATTTTTTCTGCAATTCTGTCAGCTTCCATTATACGACAGTTACAGAGCTTTTCAAGAAGCTTTAAGACTTTGCTCTTGCCAGCTCCCACGCCGCCTGTTATTCCTATAAATTTCATGTGGATATCCTAATTTATGATTTTTTGAGTACGGTGTAGCGACCAGATCGCGCTCACGCTCAGACAGGTTTCGACTTCGGACTTATCCCCATGCAAAAACAAGCATGGTGATAATCCTCGTGCGAAAAACTCGCTTGAGCACAATCTTGCTCGCTTACACCTGATTATGTTTAAATTTATTTCGCACTGTACCAGTCTGAGCCTGTGTGCATGTCGATTTCAAGTTTTACAGCTAAATTAACAGCACCAATCATCTCTTCTGTAATAATCTGTTCAACCTTAGCCTTTTCTTCAGTCTTTGTCTCAACTAATAGTTCATCGTGAACCTGAAGAATTAACTTTGAATTTAATTTTTCTTTTATTAATCTATCGTGAACATTTATCATCGCAATTTTTATAATGTCCGCGGCAGTTCCTTGAATGGGCGAGTTCATGGCAATTCTCTCTCCAAACTGCTTTGTCATAAAGTTAGGGGCTGACAATTCGGGAATGGGCCTAATTCGACCAAACATGGTCTCGCTAAATCCTTTTTCCTTGGCAACTGCCACCAATCCATCTATATATTCTTTTATCTGAGGATAGGTCTTAAAATATTTTTTGATGTAGCTAGAAGCCTCTTCTCTTGAAATAGAGAGATCTCTACCTAATCCAAAGGACGATATGCCATAAACAATTCCAAAATTTACTGCCTTGGCGTTGCGTCTCATCTGCGGAGTAACTTCAGATAGAGGCACATCAAATACCTGAGAGGCTGTAATCGCGTGAATATCATCGCCCATTTTATACGCTTCAATCAGCCTGTCGTCTCCTGACATGTGCGCCAATACTCTAAGCTCAATCTGTGAGTAATCGGCATCGATGAATACATAACCTTCCTTGGGAAGAAATACTTTTCTAATCTGTCGACCAAGTTCCATTCTAATAGGAATATTCTGTAGATTAGGCTCTGTAGACGAGATACGACCTGTCGCTGTAATAGTCTGATTGAAGGTCGAATGAATACATCCATCCTTTTCACTAATATAAGTAACCAAGCCATCTGCATATGTGCTCTTGAGCTTGGATAGCTGTCTATATTCTAAAATTTTATCAACTATTGGATAATCTACTGCAAGCTTTTCAAGGACGTCAGCAGCAGTTGAATATCCTGTTTTTGTTTTCTTTCCAGAAGGAAGCCCTAGCTTTTCAAAAAGAATCACACCAAGCTGCTTGGGTGAAGAAATATTAAACTCCTCGCCTGCTTCCTCGTAAATTTCTTTTTCTAATCTCTCAATTCCCTCGCCTAACTGCTTTGAATACTCTCCTAGAGCCTCTTTATCAGCATATATTCCTGCAAGCTCCATATCGGAAAGAACATGAATAAGGGGACGTTCTATTTCCTTATATAATGTAGTCATCCCAAGCCTATCAAGCTCCTTATGCATAATAGAATCTAACTGGAGAGCCACATATGCGTGATTAGCATACAGTGTTACAACCTTATCGTAGGTTTCTTCGCTACCAAGTGCCTCTATATCCGTTTTCTTACCTAATAGCGACTCCCTATCAGGTAAATATAAATCCAAATACTGGGTAGCCATCGTCTCATATTCATAGGAATTCTTTAACGGATTGAGTAGATAATCCATTACCTCTAAGTCATCTATTCTATCTCTTAAATCCAAAGGAACCCCCTCAGGGAAAAGTGCCTTCATCTGTTTCTTTAATCCTAATGTAACATGGGCACATGGTGTTTCAAGCACATCACGTGTGAATTGCAGAATTACGTCAGAGTCAACTCCCGACTCAGTATAAGGCATAAAGTAAATCTCGTTTATATTTTTCGCAAGTACCAAACCAAGTGCTCTATCTCCATCTAATATCAGCTGAAAAGCTACTACATCAGTAAAGGTCACACTATTAATAAAAAGTTCTCTAAGCTCACCCATATCATTGGGATTTTCTATTTGGAGCACCTCATACTCAGGTCCAGTTATCTCTTCGCTAACAGCCTCAGCAACACCAGAGTCAAACTTAGAAAGCAAAGCCTTAAACTCTAATTCCTGGCACATCTTGTAAGCTTCACTTGTAAAGAGATTGCCCAGCTTCGCCTCGTCAAAATTAAATCCTAAATCAACATCGCATTTAATTGTAGCAAGTATCTTAGAAAACTCAGCCATGTCATAGTGTTCTCTAAGAGCATTGGCATTTCTCGTAGACTTGATATCATCTACATGTGCATAGGCATTTTCTATGCTACCCCATTCCTCGATGAGCGCAGTTGCACCTTTTTCTCCTATGCCAGGCACTCCTGAGATATTGTCAGAGCTATCTCCCATCAACGCCTTGACATCAACAAACTGCTTAGGTGTCACATGATATTTTTCCAACACCTGTGCCGCATAGTAATCTTCTATTTCTGTTCCATTTTTCTTGGTCTTAGGGATACGAATGAGTACCTTATCCGTTGCAAGCTGCAATAAATCCCTATCTCCAGACACAATAGATACATCCATCCCCGCCTGCTCTCCAAGCACCGAAAGCGTGCCAAGGATATCATCTGCCTCATAGCCTTCCTTGGTGACTATTTTCACGCCCATTGCAGTAAGCATCTCCTGAATAAGAGGCACTTGTTCCTTAAATTCTGGAGCGGCAGCTTTTCTAGTACCCTTGTATCCATCAAACATCTTGTGTCTAAATGTAGGAGTGGGCAAATCAAAAGCAACTGTCAAGAAGTCCGGCTTTTCCTCATCTAATATTTTGAATAAAATGTGCAAAAATCCAAGGACTGCATTCGTATGCACGCCCTTGGAATTAGTAAGCTCTGGCAAGCCATAGTAGGCTCTATTTAATATACTGTGTCCGTCGATAAGTACTAGCTTCATAAATTATCCTTTAGAATCAACGCGAGACAGCTACCTGCACGCGTTCTTCTTATATTAATACTTTACTATACACAACCTGCGACTGCTCCATGAAAATGCAACACTCTCAATTAGAACAATCCTGTAATCTTGCCTGCGTCATCTACATCAATCGAATATGCCGCAGGAGTCTTACCAAGACCTGGCATAGTCATAATAGCGCCAGTAATGGCAACCACAAATCCAGCACCAGCGTTGACATAAACCTCACGAACATTGATATCAAAGCCAGTAGGTCTACCTAGCTTAGTCTGGTCGTCAGAAAGTGAATACTGAGTCTTTGCAATACATACTGGCAAGTTGCCAAAGCCCATCTCTGTAAGCTTATCTAGCATCTTGGCTGCAGCAGGAGCATATGTGACTCCGTCTGCGCCGTATATCTCAGTTGCAATAGTCTTAATCTTGTCTTTGAGGGGCATCTCATCAGGGTATAGAGGTGCATAATTACTCTTCTTATTCTCTAAAGTGTATAGAACCTTCTCAGCGAGTGCTACACCGCCCTCGGCACCTTTCTCCCAAACCTCGGAAAGTGCAAACTCACATCCTCTCTGCTCACAGAAGTTTCTGACGTAATCTAACTCTGCGTGAGTATCCGTAACAAAAGCATTGAGCGTAACTACTATAGGCACATTGTATTTCTGGAGATTTTCAATGTGTTTCTCAAGATTAACAATACCTTTTCTAAGTGCCTCGAGATTCTCATCTGCAAGGTCAGCCTTTTTAACGCCTCCGTTGTACTTGAGTGCACGAACAGTTGCTACTAAAACAACTGCATCAGGCTTAAGATCTGCCTTACGGCACTTGATATCTAAGAATTTCTCTGCTCCAAGGTCAGCTCCAAAGCCTGCCTCTGTAACAACGATATCAGCCATCTTAAGCGCGGCCTTGGTGGCGATTACAGAATTACATCCATGAGCAATATTTGCAAAAGGTCCACCGTGAACAATTGCACCTGTATGTGTTAGTGTCTGGATAAGGTTAGGCTTGATTGCATCCTTTAAGAGGGTTGCCATCGCACCAACTGCCTGTAACTGTCCTGCTGTAACGGGTTCTCCCGCAAAATTATATGCTACTATAATTTTTGACAATTTGTCCTTGAGATCATTCATGTCTGTAGCAAGGCACAGGATAGCCATAATCTCAGTTGCTACTGTGATAACAAAATGGTCCTCTCTTACAACTCCATCAGCCTTGGCACCCATGCCAACGACAATGTTTCTAAGAACTCTGTCGTTCATATCGAGGCATCTCTTCCAAACCACGCTTCTGGTGTCAATCTGAAGCTCATTACCCTGCTGAATATGATTATCAAGTAAGGCTGCAAGTAAGTTATTTGCAGAGGTAATTGCGTGGAAATCTCCTGTAAAATGAAGGTTGAGATCCTCCATTGGAACTACCTGTGCATATCCGCCACCTGCGGCTCCACCCTTGATTCCAAAGCAAGGTCCAAGTGAGGGCTCTCTTAGGGCAAGAATAGCATTTTTACCCATATAGCCAAACGCCTCGCCTAAACCAACACTGGTCGTGGTCTTGCCCTCGCCTGCGGGAGTGGGGTTAATTGCTGTAACTAAAACCAGCTTGCCATCAGGCTTATCTTTTAAACTGTCTAAATACTCATTGGATAATTTAGCCTTGTACTTGCCATAGAGCTCGAGGTCATCCTCTGTGATTCCATAGCTAGCGGCTACCTCTTTAATAGGAAGCATAACCGCTTCCTGTGCGATTTCGATATCAGATTTCATTGCAATCCTCCTTTTTTCAGCCTCGTTATATTATAGCTTTTGTTTAGTTGCTCGTTTAGCCTATATTCTACATATCATGCCCCTTCAAAATACATCTGCTATATCTTGCAATTAGCATTCGATGCCAAAATTCTAAAAAGACATTATATAAAAAGAAAAAGGCCAACCCAGCGAAATGGATTGCCCAGACGGTCGGCATAATTATATATCAAAGCGCACTGTGTCAATTCACATATCCCGTCAGCGCTTCAACTAAAAAAATTCTACTATAAATAAGTTCATGCTGTCAACGTATTATTTCCAAATTTAACTAAAAATCTTTTAAAATTCCACCACCCTGCCAATTTAACAACATGCATCTGTTGCTGTTTTTCTATTCTGGATATATTTCTTGCACACGATGCTTATTTATTATAAAAAAAGGGTTGAAATCGGCATACCTTTATAGTAAAATCTTTAGTAATTGTGGTGCCGCGACCCTGCGGGCCCGGTACAAAAGGCGAATTTTATTCGTTACAATTATTTAGGAGGATTTAAAATGATTTCAGCAGGTGATTTCAGAAATGGTATTACTATCGATTACGATGGCAAGGTTTGCCAGATCATCGAGTTTCAGCATGTTAAGCCTGGTAAAGGAGCTGCTTTCGTTCGTACCAAGCTTAAGGACATTATCAATGGTGGTGTCGTAGAGACATCTTTCCGTCCCACAGAGAAGTACCCCACAGCTCACATCGACCGCAAGGAGATGCAGTATCTTTACGCTGATGGAGACCTCTACAATTTCATGGACAATGAGACATATGAGCAGATCGCTCTTAGCGCTGACGATATCGGAGACGCTCTCAAGTTTGTTAAAGAGAACGAGTCTTGCAAGGTTTGTTCATACAACGGCAAGGTATTCGCAGTTGAGCCTCCTCTCTTCGTAGAGCTCGAGATTACAGAGACAGAGCCTGGCTTCAAGGGAGACACAGCTACTGGAGCTTCTAAGCCCGCTATCGTTGAGACTGGTGCACAGGTTGCAGTACCTCTCTTCGTTGAGACTGGCGACAAGATCAAGATTGATACTAGAACTGGTGAGTATCTTTCAAGAGTTTAGTTTATTTATCAAAAAGCCTGACTTGGAAATTTCCTCGTCAGGCTTTTCTTTTACTTATTCATTCATTTTATACCACCGCGACTTGTTTCTTGCTCTTCTGGTATAATTACTTGTGTCTTTTTCATTCATTTTATACCACCGCGACTCGTTTCACACTCTTCTGGTATAATTACTTATCTTCTATGCTCATCATGAGGTCAATTCGACGCTGATGTCTCTCTTCTTTAGAGAATTCTGTAGTAAGGAACATTGTCACAATTGCCTTGGCAAGCTCATTTCCTACAATTCTTGCGCCAATCGCGATGATATTGGCATCATTATGAAGTCTAGTAAGCTTGGCCGTCTCTGTATCTGAGCACACGCAAGCTCTTACCCCATGCACTTTATTCGCTGACATTGAGATACCTACTCCTGTTCCACAAATAAGCACGCCCATATCACACTCGCCACCTGCAACCGCGCGTCCAACCTTTTCTCCAGGGATAGGGTAGTCTATAGCCTCACCTATTGCAGCACCATAATCAACTACCTCATGTCCTAATCCTTCTATACATGCTATTATCTCATTCTTAAGCTCTCCTGCTGCATGATCATTTCCAATTGCTACTCTCATTTTACACCTCACTTATTTTTCTTGTGTCTCCAGACAAATAGTATCGGCTTCTCCAATACTCTCTTGATATGAATCTGAAATTCTTCGTGGCTCGCAATTCGCCCAACCATAATTGTATGCATGCCAGCGCGATTGCCTCCCCACACATCTGTAAATATCTGATCACCTATTGCCAATGTATGTTCTGGTTCAACCCCCATAAGTCTTCCTGCCTCAAGGTATCCTCTCGCAAGAGGCTTGCCACCCTTTGCAACAAAAGGCACATCCAAAGCCTTGGCAAAAGGAGTCACTCTGGCAGCATCATTGTTGGACAAAAGCATAATCTTAAAACCTATCTCCTTGAGCCTAGCAACAAGCTCAATTGCTCTAACATTGCTCTCAATCGGCGCGTCATGCTCAGCTAAGGTATTATCGATATCAAAAACAATGCCTCGAAACCCTTTGTCATAATATGCCCTATAGTCTATCTCAAAGGTAGAATCAAAATATTCATCTGGAAACAAATTATTCGCCATCATTCCTCCAAACATCGCAAAACGCCTTTGAAATCTTATCATTATTTGCCTCAGATGTAAACAGTCAACATTATTATATAATATGCTTTTTGACAGTATCAATATGAATACACTGACGCTATCTATGCATCACTCCTGGCAACTGTAAATGTGTAATTGCCGTGGCTGATGAAAACACTCTCGTTTTCATTTTTTCCTCCTAAAATCCCGTGAATTGTCGTGTTTTGGTGGCTTCTGCGTGCTCGCAATTCTGTATCCTAACCATAAAACCACCTTTAAAATGAAATCAGAATTTAGCACAGAGCAACAACTCCTACATTCTAAAAAATAATATGTACAGTTTTATCTAAAACAAGCCCAGCAAACAGTTCGTTATCTACTAATTCTGTAACTAATATAATTGAATGATCGTCCTGTTCTTTGCTATAGGTAATCCTGCGTATATCTTTTCTGTAATCACTAAGGTTATCGATGTTTATTTTACCATCCCTTACAAGCTGGCACAATATAGCATCATTACTCTTATAAGAAACCGGCACTGGAGTTCTTGTTGCAAATACATCTCTCAACGCAGCCTCGGCTTTCCTCTGAAATTCGTATGTGTCTTTATCTTGCGTATATATGGTTAATGCCTTTGTTTCAGGATAATACCATGATACGATTTCAGCTAAAATTGTAATTGACACCTCACCAGCGTTTTTCTTTTTTAACCTGCCACTTGACAGCATTTCGCCAGTATCAGGCCATTCATCGTACAGTTTCTTAATCCAGTCAGTATATTCATCCATATCAAGTTGATCTGACTTTTCAACATACTGACGCAAATAACTTTTTATTCTTCCTATCTGATTTGTTGATGCGCGAACTATTTGATATAGGTTACCCTCTTCATTGTTCGTAAAATCAGTATATGTACCTTCTTCAATGCAGAATATTGGATATTCCTGCTCTATCAGGTTTTGTACATATTCTGCTCTTCCAGGAGCGTCGTTAATTTCAGTTAATACCCACTCTGGAATTAATATCAAATCATAATCATTCAATATAACTTCTGGCTGCAGTCCTTTTATACTTAATCCCTGCATGAATGAAACAGAAGATGTGTCCAAAAGAGCGATATGTTTTTTA
>JAZRXQ010000111.1:0-14485 GCA_045600305.1 Lachnospiraceae bacterium | reverse complement strand
AAACTATGGGTTAAAGAATAAACAGACACTAACTGATGCAATAAGAATAGTGGCAAATGATTTCAGCTATCATCCAGTAAGAGACTACTTGAATGGATTAGAGTGGGATCATACGGAGCGTATTAGATATGCTCTTCATAGATTCTTAGGAGCCGAGCAAAACGAGTATAGCTATGAGGTAATGAAGCTTTTAATGATGGGGACAATAGAGCGAGTGTTCAATCCTGGAAGCAAGTTTGATTACATAGTCTGTTTGGTTGGTGGTCAAGGAATTGGAAAATCAAGTTTTGTTCAGTTTCTTGCGATTAATCCTGAATGGTTTGCAGATGACTTATCTAACCTTGCAGATGAGAATATAGTTAGAAAACTTCAGGGTCATTTGTTTGTGGAGTTTGGGGAGATGATACCTACTGGTAATGCAAAAAATGTGGAGATTGTCAAAGCATTTATAAGTAGGCAAAAGGACAATTATAAGGTCCCTTACGACAGGTTCTCTAAGGATATTCCAAGACAGTGTGTCTTTGTAGGGACAACGAATAATCTGGAGTTCCTACCATTTGATAGAACAGGAAACAGACGATTTCTCCCCGTTCTGTGTTATGCCGCAGGAGCCGAGTGCACACTATTTGATGATGTGACTGCAACTAGAGATTACATAGATCAAATGTGGGCTGAGGCTATGGAATTAAAAAAGACAGGCTGCTATGAGCTTAAACCAAGCCGAGTAATGCTAGATTACCTAGATGAACACCAGTGTATGTTTATGCCAGAGGACACTATGGCAGGAGAAATCCAGGGGTGGCTTGACGAATATCTGGGAGATGAAGTCTGTACCAAGCAGGTGGCGGTTGAGTGCCTTGGAATACCTAATCCTACGAAGTTTCAGTACAAGGATATAGCGGATGCTATGAGAAATGTGGTGTCAGGGTGGACTTTGACTAGAGAGCAGAAACGTTTTCCACAATATGGAACACAAAAGATATGGCGAAGAAACAAGCCTAAAGCAGACGAGAATGGGTTTATAGAGATGCCCGATGATATGAAATTGCCATTTAAGTAAAACCACCAAAAAGTGGTTACGGAAATGGTTACAGCGTGAAATGCTTTATTTTAGCCTCTTTGACAGGCTTTTGTATCTAGTATCTATGTAACCACATAAAAAAAGTAAGTAAATAAGAAATAATAATAGAGCCTTGCAGGGGCGTATTTAGGAGTTTTCAAAGTAGCTGGTTACAGTTACATGGATACACTACATCGCCTTGTAGGGCTTTTTTTGTTTTAAAGCTAAGGAGAAATATAAATTGAGAAGAAAAAACATTGAAGCTAATAGAAAAGAATCAAATTCCATAGTGAATATTCGTGAGAAATATGATAATATGTCGCTTGGGGATGCCCAAGAAATCTATATGTACATTGAAAAACAAGAAATACTAAAAAATTATTCTTTCCCAAAGACGCCATCAAAGGACGGATATTATCGAATTTATGTATCTGATAACACCAAGAAGTCAGGACGCAGACAGTTGACTGCAAAGGATTTAGACACCCTAATGGATAAGGTGTATGCATTTGAAAAGGGTATCAAGGGAAGAGCTAGAAAAACATTTAAAGATGTATATGAGATAGCTCTTTCGGAAAAACTCAAATACATAAAGGACAGTGACAGATTATTGAGTCGTCAAAATACGATTAATAAGAACCGCTCAGACTACAAGAGATATTTTGAAGGCACAGCTTTTGAAAAGCGCTATATTGACGAGATAACCAAATCTGAGATAGAAGATATAGTTTACTTTAATCTTGATAGGTACAATCTTAGAGATAAGGCTATGATTTCTCTAAAGAGCATACTCAGAAGCACCTTTAATCTCGCATATAGTCAATACTGGATAAGCGATAACGTGTTTGACCGCTGTGACTTTAATAAGTTTCAAGGCATGATTTTGGATAATGTCGATGTCGAAAAAAGAGTGCACTCACAGGTTGAACTTGCGAGGATATTAGAAGAAATCCACAGACAGCAGGAAAGGAAGCCTAGTTATGTGCCAGCTTATGCATTGGAGATGCAGATACTGTGCGGATGCAGACGTGGAGAAATCCCTCCGTTAGAACTTGGTTCGATTCATGAGAATTATATAGAATTTTCAAAAGAGCAGATTACGGTTAAGAGATTTAATGATGTGCCTGAATATTGTAAGATTGTTGATCATACCAAGACTTACAAAAATAGGAACTTTCCCAGATACAGTGAATTAGATGAGTTCTTGAATCGTTTAATGGAAATGCATGACAAGTATTATCCTAAAACATCATACTTATTTCCAGCTGATAACGATAATGGTGTCATATCAAATTATGCAGTCTATAATTACTATCACAGAATTTGTAAAAAACTTGGAATAAAGCTCTGTCGAGAAGAAATTAAGGGAACGCATTCGTTCAGAAGAAATGCTATTACAGATGTGGTTAATGCATCTGGCGGAAACTTGGTATTAGCATCAGAAATATTTGGAAATTCACCTATGGTCGCCAAGAAAAACTACTATACTGGTATAGATTTGAGTGAGGCTACAAAAATACTTAATAAACGTGATTTTAATGCCAAAACTTCTTAACCAAAATCTTAACCAATTAACCATTTTTAAGAACAAAGAAAAAGGCGTAAACCCTTGAGTTTACGCCACTTTTGAGAAGAGCGATAGACGGGGCTCGAACCCGCGGTCTCGACCTTGGCAAGGTCGCGCGTTACCAACTACGCCACTATCGCATTCATATGTCGTGCCAAGCACGATATATAATATACAACAAACCCTATATAACTGTCAAGCACTTTTTTCATTTTTTTCATTTTCTAAAAATTTTTTTACTAGTTGTCCTTAAATACAATAAATCCCACCTTACGGCAGGATTTATTATCAGCTATTTAATTAAATCAATAGAATCAACCTTGACCAAATCTGTCCCCTTCACAATAAGCCCAATACTATCTATACAACCCCCAGCAGGTATTGTAGAATTATAGTCCTCTGGTACTATTGTTATAGTGTTGCCAGATACAGTTGCCTTACCACACCAATTGCTCTCAATGCTAACCTTATCCTTAAAAGTAAGCTTCACCCTGTAACCTGAAATATCACTATTGGTATTATTATCTAGCACTATCGTGTACTGAGTCGCGTATCCATCTCCCACAGGCCAGCTATCTCCCGTCTGCTTGGCTGTAACACTATAGCTTCCAGCATTATTAGTCACAAAATCTGCAGAACCTGATACCTTGTAGTCTGTATTATCTTTTTCTCCTACATTATTAGTGTTGGTTTCTGAACTATTATTACCAGTACTATCTATTCTCGCATTCTCTACTTCAGGCTTCACATAATTACCGAGTCCACTAGTAGATCCCTTTAGCTTCTTAACAAACCATTTACCCGTTTCAGAAAGGTCACTAGATTTCCAACCATATTTTTTATTACAGCTGGCTTTGATAAGAGCCGATGTCTCATTTTTGTTACTTAAGCTCCATATGCATGACGATATTCCATACTTGTCCTCAAAGCTTTTCCATTTATCGGCTTGTTTAGTATCTATTGCTCCATTTCCAGACGCGTCACATATACTATATTCGGTTATAAATATAGCTATTCCTTTTTTAAGTGCTTGCTCAGCTCTTTGAATAAGCCAATCTCCATGGGTCGCCGCATAATAGTGAAGTGAATAGCACACATTTTTCATCTTGATTGGATTAGCAGCTACCTTATCCACATCCTGACTCCATGTAGGTGAACCAACAATTACGACTGCATCCTGGTCATTTTTTCTAATTACCTTGATAACAGACTCAGCATATTTTTTTACCTGCGCCCAGGTTGTACCTCCATTAGGCTCATTACATACCTCATAAAAAATGTTATCGTGGTCCTTGTATTTTTTCGACATTTTCTTGAAAAATCTCTTTGATTCTTTTTGATATGTCGCTGGATTTTGATCACTTAAAATATGCCAATCAATGATGACATACAAGCCCAGCTTGTCCGCCCACTTAACTGCATCTGCTATTTTCTTTTCAAGTACCTTTTTATTATTGGCGTCACCTGTACAATAACCATTATATTCAGCGGTATACATTGCTAGTCTAATAACTTCAATGCCCCACTCATCTCTCATCGTTTTTAGTGCATCATAATTGATAAATTCAGGATACCAGCTAAGACCATGTGAGCTAACACCACGAAGCTGTACAGTCTTTCCCTTGCTATCTGCAAGACCTGCTCCCTCCACGTGAAGCTTTCCATACCTTTCAAAGGGTGTCTTTGAGTTTTTCTTTGCATAATCAGTCTTTGCTGAAGTAGCAATATCTCCCGAAACTGCTTGTGATTCCGTAACATTCGATGCAATAACGGTTTTTTCTTGATCATCATTCACTGACACGCTTGCTTCTTTTTCCACTGTGTCCACCTCATTTTTTTCAGCTATCAGACTGCTTCCTTCAGACACAACGCTCCCAGAAGCTGCACAGCCCACTATAACTAGCATAATCCCTATTGAAAAAAACGCTGATAAAACTCTCTTCATAAAAGCCTCCCCAAGCTATCTCTTTCCTAAAAATCTGGTACCGACCTTTTTTCCATCAACAATGTCATACAGTGCTTCTGGATTAGCCCCATTTGCAATAACCATATCAAAACCTGCATCAAATGCAATGCGTGCCGCATTAAGCTTGGTCTCCATTCCACCTGTTCCAAGTCCTGATATGCTACCTCCACCGAGTGCCTCTATCTCTGGAGTAATTTCTGCTACCTGAGAAATAAATCTTGCATTTCTGTCTTTGTGAGGATCCGCCGTATAGAGTCCATCTATATCACTCAGTAAAATAAGTAAATCGGTCTTTACCGCTTTTGCAACCATAGCAGAAAGTGTATCATTATCTCCTACGGAAATCTCGTCTGTTGCTATTGTATCGTTCTCATTGATTACAGGGATTGCTCCCAGTTCCAAAAGTCTAAACAGGGTATTTTCTAAGTTAATTCGTCTCTTCTCTACTTCGAAATCCTCACCTGTAATCAAAATCTGTGCAACATTATGATTGTATTCTGTAAACATCTTGTCATATGTATACATAAGCTCACACTGACCAACAGCTGCTGCTGCCTGCTGTGTAGGAATATCCTTAGGTCGCTCCGTAAGGGGGAGCTTACCAAATCCCATCGCTATAGCTCCAGAGGATACAAATACTACCTCATTGCCAGCATTTTTTATATCACTAAGTACCTTTACTAATTTTTCAACTCTTCTAAGATTTATTCTTCCTGTGGGATATGCCAGTGTAGTTGTTCCCACCTTAACAGTTACTCTCATCTTATTCTCCACTATAATTCAATAATCTCTCTTATCTCCCCGATCAGATAAACCGAGCCAAATACTATAGACTTAGTATACACAGCACATCCTCTAATCTGGTCCATAACTTGACCAGCGGATTGAAGTGCAGTGCTTCTAATGCCCATTGCTCTAATCTCCTCTGATAGCTTGACTGCGGATAACGCTCTATCATACTTAGGCTTAACCGTATATATTATATCGGCGATATCTCTTATTTCTTCAATCATACCTCTATAATTCTTGTCAGCCATCACTCCCATATAAAACACAAATTTTTCGCCAGGAAACATACTGCGCAAACTCTTAGCCAAGGCTCTCGCGCCGTGCGGATTGTGAGCACAATCTAATATAACCATAGGAAGCTCACAAATCATCTCCATCCTGCCAGGCATATAGGCATCTTCAATACCCTTATTTATTGAATCCTCGCAAACAGCAGGTATAAATCTTGACAACTGATATCCAGCCTCTCTAGCAGTCGCAGCATTCATGTACTGATAATCGCCCTTCATAGATGGTCTAACACCATCTGGCAAATCCACTCCGACAAAAAATGGAATATCCATAGATCTACATTCGTCACAAAGCACATCCATAGCCTCTTCACTCTCCTGGGGCATGATAACTGCTACTGTGCCTGGCTTTAGTATTCCTGCTTTTTGGTATGCTATTGCACCAGCTGTATCACCTAATATGTCAGTGTGTTCTAATCCTATAGACGTTATAACTGTAACGATAGGAGCCTGAATCGCATTAGTAGAATCATATCTACCGCCGAGTCCTGTTTCTAGAATAACAAATTCTGTTTTTTTCTCTTTGAAATACATAAGTGCCATAGCTAAAGAGAAATCAAACATCGTCATGCGATATCCCCTTGAAACACATAACATATGCTCTAATGGTATCAAATCATTCCCTAGTCGCTCCACATCATCATCACTAATGTATTCATGTCCTATGGCAATTCTCTCGTTATAGGTTATGAGATGGGGCGAAGTAAAAACTCCTGCCTTAATCCCTGAATTTAACAATATCTCGTTGAGATACGCACACGTAGATCCCTTTCCATTGGTTCCAGCTACATGAATGAATTTAAAGCTCTTTTCAGGATGTCCCATCATAGATAAAAATGACTTAGTTACATCTATGCCCTTTGCCTGACCAAATCTTCTAATCTGACTTATGTAGTCCACCATCTCGTTATAATCAAAATATCTACTATAGGTGTGTTCCTCGGTGACTACATAATCCATATATACATCAAATTTTTCGCAGGGTAATGGTTTGTCTAGCAACTGTAAATTATAACAAGCACCAAATTTTACCACATTTGAATATTTTGCGAGATACTTGTCGTAATATCCCTTGCCCTGTCCCATTCTGCCGCAGTTTTTGTCAAAGGCTACACCCGGTATAATCATAAGTCCAGCCTTGCCGTCCATACATTTGTATGCAACATTATCAGGTTCAGGAACGCCATATGTACCTTCGTGAAGCTCATTTATGTTTTTTACTTCATAAAAGCTCATATCTCCTGTTGACGCATCAACTCTTGGAAACGCAACTAGCTTGCTGCCGGCATGAGCACCTCCCTCTAGCAAATCTTCATATAAGGGTGATATATCCACCTCTGAGCCAACTGGTACATAAAAATATACGAGCTTAGCGGCCACAAAAAGTGGATTGTTACTAATAGACTCGCAAATTCTCTCTGATAGCTCTCTCTTAAGAGCATTTGCCAGACCATCTCTCTTTCCTCTTGTCTCTTTTCGAAGTTGATTCTTGTCAGTTTTAATCATATGCGTATCCTCCATTTCCCTAATTACGGAGCTGTACTCACCTCATATAATTGCTTAAGCTCTTCTACATCAAATCCATAGTTGGTATTGCAAAAACTACAATTTATATTTATAGGCTCATTATCATCTATCATATCCTTAAGATTCTTTTTCCCTATAGTAATAAGTGCCTTGCTGACCCTATCCTTGGTGCAATTACACTTAAAGCTAGCAGGCATTGCATCCGTTATCTCTATGTCAAATCCTTTTAGCACCTCTTCTAAAATCTGTTCAGGAGTATATCCCCCTTCCATCATTGCTGTTACTGATGGTATGGAGGTTATATTTTTTTCTAATCTGTCTATTACCTCATCAGATGCAAATGGCATTAGCTGAACAATAAAGCCTGCTGCCTGTTTTACCGTTCCATCAGGATTAACTAGTACTCCAAGTCCAACTGAAGAAGGGGTCTGCTCCGACGCTGCAAAATAGTAAGTCAAATCATCAGCAACCTCTGATGTAGTAAGTGCAACCTGTCCCACATAAGGCTCCTTAAGACCAATATCCTTGATTACCCTAAGCGTACCGTATCCAATTGCTGCACCTACATCAAGCTTACCCATATAGTTTAATTCTAGCTCTATATCTGGGTTACCAACATAACCCTTAACATTACCCTTAGAATCTGCGGTAACAGTGACAGACTTTCCAGGACCGTCTCCCTCTAGCTGAAGAGTAAGCAAATCCTCTTCCCCCTTCATCATAACTCCCATCATTGCACCACCCATAAGAGTACGGCCTAATGCCGCGGTCATGACATGAGATGTGTGATGTCTTTTTGCAGCCTCTCCTACTAATTCTCTTCCATCAATTGCAAACGCTCTAATAGCTTGGCCCGCCGCCATCGCTCTAACTATATAATCAGACATATAATTTACCCTCTCTTGGCAATTCTCTTGCCACAAATTGCCAGCGCATTGTATCCTCTTTGACCTCTAATCCCGTATCTAAATCAGCTACGCTAACTAACTCAAGTCCACCCTCTAGTATTGCTTTTTTTATCTCATCCAAGGTAAAGGCTTTTTGAACATGAAGCTCAGTTTCTCTAGAAAATAGCTCACTCTCCTCCTCTTGAACAAACAGATTCAATTCATAGGTATTAAGCCTCGTGTCCATATCATATTCATTATTCCAAATGAAAGCTGCTGTATCTCTATTTTCAGACACATTGTCAGGTATATTCTCATACATATATGGTGTATTCATATCCCATATAAATAGCCCCCCTGCATCCAGATAATTACC
The DNA here is from genome assembly GCA_045600305.1 of Lachnospiraceae bacterium. Lineage (GTDB taxonomy): Bacteria > Bacillota > Clostridia > Lachnospirales > Lachnospiraceae > JAZRXQ01. The sequence continues at coordinate 6,023 of JAZRXQ010000111.1, read as the reverse complement.
TACAAGAGAAAAAACCTTTGTCAAATCATCTATTGTGAGCAAATAGTTTAAGCAATTACAAGTACTAACTGCAGCTCTCACAGTTCCATATAGCTGCAATTCTCGCATGTCCTGACATAGATAAAGTGTCTCATTAAAGGACTCTACTATATCTTCATCAACAGGTGCCTCGTCAGCCTCTTCTGGGTCATATTCTAGTTCTCTGGCTACCATCAGCATATCCTCTGAAGCATCGATACCTATCATGTCATAACCCATAGTCTTAAGAAGTCTAGTCATGATGCCTGTACCGCAACCCATATCCAAAATAAGACCATCTCTTATATCATTTTTTTCAAGTATACTGTGTATATTCTCTGCCCACTCCTCATAGGGTATATTTTCCATGAACATATCATACACATACGCAAAACTCTCGTACATCCTATTGTCCACCAAAATACATTGTCATAACACAAAGATCTGAATCTGTCGTATATGCCACCTTGTCTAGTCCATCACACACCTGATATATCCCATCCTCGTCAATAAGATATTCCATTGCCTGACTCATAAAAATGCCATTTGAAAATCTAATAGCAACGCTTTTATCCTTATTCCTATACGCAGATTTTATTATCTCACAAATCTTGTCCTTGTCCCATTTTTCAAAATACAGACCACTCTTAATATAATAATTATCATCTGTCGCCGTACATCTAGGAAGCTTGTATAAAGTCTCTATCGTCCTAGAATACAAAATATCATCTGTTGTAACATTGAGGTAATCATAGCAGATATCTGTCGGCGAATCCGCATTGCTAAATGCCGGATCTCCCCAAGTAGTATCAAGATAGTAATACTCATCTTCTATTTTCACGATATTCCAGCTATGTGCTACTCCGTCTAAAGTAGTTCCATGCACAATTCCACATTGTATACCTTCACTGTTCAACAAAACCTGTGCAGCCCTTGAATACCCTGCGCACACCGAAGCCTTGTCAATAAATACACTTCTTATATCTTGATTATTCTCAGACGTTGCGTCATAGTCTACTCGTTTTACAATCATCTCGTACACGGTCTTAACCTTGTCGTAGTCATCGCTGCACTTTTTCAATGCGTTCTTGTATTTGCCGAATTCTTTTTTCATTGCCGCATCATATTCGTTTTTCTCGTCTATTGTCATAAGATAAGTCGGTGTAAAAGTAAATTCAACCGGAGATCCATCTTTTCTTGTATTGTAGCCAGCTTTTTCAACCCAATAAATATCTCCATAATCATCAAGCACAGCGTTATAGCATTTCTCTATACTACTGGCTTCAGCACACGAGAGAGGGAGACTTTCATCTCTAAAATTCATCATACAGTCTAACATCTCATCATATATAAACTGCTCCTCTGCTGTGAGCATATCATGATAAAATCGCCCCTCGGATACACACTCCGCGTAGACCGGAGCATTCTCACCACTCGCTTGACCATATATATAGTGTATGATTTCTTGTTTTAAATTACAGCCTGTGAGCATCGTCATGGCAAGCCCCAAGCCGATACATGTTACTATTCGTTTTTTCATATTATCCTCAATTATACCCTCTGATTCATCAGAGAAATAAATGCTCCCCAAAATCTATTTATCCCCATTACTTTTTGAACCATCTGTCTGTTAGCCTCATCAAATCCAACGAGAATATTGTGATTTGCCTCTGCTAAATAGTCGATAATTCCGTCTATATCTGATTTCATATTCTTGGGCAAATGAACGTAGATATGTTTATTTGCCACGATATGAAGTGTATAGGATATAGCAAAGTGATACCATAAAAACTTGTGCAATGTAGAATGCTTATATATCCATACGATTTCAGATATCGGAAGTACTGTGACTGACCGTCTCGTAAACGCTATAAAAAAATGCTCCGTTATATATATATCTTCTGTAGCTAGCTGCGGAAGCGTGGCAAGCTCCTCAGTAGCAAGCTCTAGCAATTCTCTTCTATTGCCAAATAAACCTAATGTTCTCGCGGTTGGAGACATGTGCGGTGCCAGCATATATATGAGATAGTTAATAAGACTAACCAAAGCTATAATACCTGTAACTGCGTAGAACACAAGCAAGAGAACTCCTGCCAGAGTTGAGATATCAGGCTCGGAAAGCATAAGTGGACACATTGCCCTTAAGAGACCTTCTGACGACCACCCAAGATCATCTGCAACCCCCTCTAGTACCGGATTCACGCTCTGAGCTACTGGTTTAATTGCAGCACGTATCACAATTTCATCTATTATCGAAAGCCCCTGTTCACTAGATTTTGGAGTAAGTAAAATAAGATAACAACGACCATCCTCCATCGCGTAATAGTAATAGCCGCTGGTATAGGAAAGCCTTGTCTGCGTATAACCTGTGAATCTAAGATCTTTCAGCTTGATTTCTACACATCTATTTACTGCACTAGCATCTGATGTTGCATTTTTTAAGCTGTCCTCATGCCCAATCAAAATGAATTTTCCAACTGGACCAAAAAACCAAAGAATAATTAATACCAATATATAAACAACTGGCATTATCAATCTAAGAGCATAAACATTTCGTATTTTTTTTACTATTAGATTCTCCAACTTTTTCATAGGATTTATTTTAGCACAATCTATATCATAAGTGTAGTTTTTTTGTCTCTATCATATAAAAAAGCCTGAGAAACTCTCAGGCCTTAATACTATATTAAATACTAACTATTAACCCGCCATCATTGGCATAGGTTGTACTAATACCGGCTGCAGGTAAGATAATACAATCCTTGAATGGTAACATCTTCATAATGTCATCTCTTACTGCTATTGCTCTTTCCTCACAGTTGCAGTGACATATGGCAAGAGTTCTATCTGTAATATCCATATTAGCATGATCTAATACGGCAAGCTCTGCCATCTTTTTTATCGCCTTGGGGATTCCTCTCGCTTGTCCAAGCTGTATAACCGTTCCCTCTGGTGAAGCAGCCATCACAGGCTTGATATTGAGCACTGATGCAACTGCACCCTTTAGATGAGAAATACGACCATTTTTTATGAATGTGTCTAATGTCTCTAAAACAAAATATGTCTTCTGAGATCGTCTAAAGTCTGTAACTGTTTTTACAATAGTATCAAAATCCATGCCCTGATTTTCTAATTCTTGTATCTTAAGTCCAATCATAGTAAGAGCTACCGAAGCTGATCTAGAATCAATTATACTGATTTTTTTATCAGGATAATCCTCCTCAATCATAGTCTTGGCAGCCTGCGCCGCATTATAAGATCCAGAGATATTGCTTGAGAGCGTAACTATATATAATCTATCCTCTTCGCCTTCCATATGTTCCATAAAAGAACCTGGTGCCGGGCACTGCGATCTAGCATAATCCTTGCTGGCAGCTACCCTCCTAAGCATATCTGCCTGGTCAAAGGTCTCATCATCTATTGTCTCTACTCCATCTAACAAAAGCGTTAGAGGCACTCTGGCAAAGTGTGAATCTGCTCTCATCTCATCTGTAAACTCTGCCGCAGAATCTAAAATAATCTTGTAACTCATTGCCTTCTCCATAATTAAAAATTTTTTCCAGCTAAAACTCTATCACCTACACCACATTTTGTAAATAGCAAGGCTTATTATTTTATAAAAATTTTATTATTGATACCCTTTTATGGCAATTTGTATAGATTTTTCTCCTCTAAATTCATTAATGTCAGGATAATACAAAAAGCTAAATCTGACTTCTGAGGGCTTTCCATTAAGTAAATTATCTACCTGTTCCTTAGAATATTTTTCTTCATAGTAATTCAAGAATTCCTCTGCATCACCAAAATAAGTGGCATCCATATATAAGCCATTGTTCATAATGAGGGTAACCTTGATAAATTGCCCTTCTTTGCCAATGCGTCTTATGCGCTTCGCGTTAGCATCCTTGATTGCAAATAACGGTTTCTCATTGCCATTTCCACATGGCTCTATCCTGTCAAATTCCTCAATTAGACGCTCAGATATATACTCAATAGGCATTGGCACATCTATATGAATCTTCTCAACCTTGTCCTCATCTGTAAGTCCTGTATTTTCGTTGATCCTACGTCTAAACTCTTCTATTTTTGACTCCTCTAGTGAAAGACCCGCCGCCTTAGGATGTCCTCCAAATTTAAGAAAAACATCACTTATCCTACTCATATGCTCGTACATTGAAAAGGAATCTGTAGATCTCCCTGAACCCTTTATACAGTCTTCTCCTCTTGTCAATACAAATGTAGGTTTGTAATATATTTCTCTTATCTTACCAGCAATAATTCCGGCTAGCGACTCATGCACATCTGGCAAAAAAAGTACCAGAACGTCATCATTTTTTATTTCACTATCCTCGATAAGTGATTTTGCAAGCTCAACACCCTTAACGGTCATATCTTTTCTAGACATATTAAAGTCCACAAGCTCCATAGCAAGTGGAATCGCAGTCTCTATATCCTCAGCCATAAGGAGTTCTACTCCACGACTTGCTGTATCGAGTCTTCCTGTCGCATTTAAGCACGGTCCCAAAACAAATCCTATATGATATGATTTGATTTTTGTATCCTTAAGTCCACATTGCGAAACAAGAGCCTTTAGACCTGGGTTATCTGTAACAGTTATAGCTTTAAGACCATGCGACACTATTACTCTATTTTCATCTCTAAGCTCCATAACATCTCCAATTGTTGCAAATGCAGCAAGCTCTAGATATTGCATTGAATCGCTTTCTGGTCTATTTAGCTTTCTCATTAAAAGAGTAATTACCTTCCACGCAACCACCGCTCCGCAAATTCCAGAAAATGGATAGTTACATTCCTTTTGTTTTGGGTCAACAACCGCATCTGCCATAGGCAGCCTCTCTGTAGCTACATCCTTGTCCCATACCAAAGGGACCTCATGATGGTCAGTGACAATTACTGTCAATCCTCTATCCTTGGCATATTTTATCTCGTCGAATGCTGCAATACCATTATCACAGGTAAGTAACGTGTCAGCACCTTTCTCTATCGCCTTGTCAACCAGATTCATATTGAGACCATATCCATCCTCAATTCTGTGAGGAACCATATAATCACAGATTCCACCACAGACTCTAAGTCCCTTTAACAGAATTGCAGTCGAGCAAACTCCATCTATATCGTAATCTCCGATAATCATTATTTTTTTGTGTTGCTCTATTTTTTCTTGTAATATTGCTACAGCTTTCTCTGCATCCCTTAGCAATGCCGGATCATGAAGCTTTGATAAATCAGGGCAAAAGTATTCTTTGAAGCCCTCATCACTCTCCACCCCTCTATTTCTGGCAACTCTTATGATAACAGGGTCCAGTCCCAGCATCTCTCCTAATCTATTAAAATCTGCTGCCTTATTATGCACATACCATTTTTGTTCGTGTACCATATGAACTCCTTAAATTTTTTTCCATAATATCACACTCTGCTCTTTTGGAAGTACAAAAAAAACACCTGCCAATTTGGCAGGTGTCAATTATAAAAAATTACTCACCTAAAATCTTCTTGATTGCCTCAAGAACACGATCAGCCTGGAATGGTTTAACAATAAAGTCCTTAGCTCCACTCTGAATAGCTTCGATAACCATCGCCTGCTGTCCCATAGCTGAACACATTACTACATTAGCAGCTCCGTCTGCAGCCTTAATATTCTTGAGTGACTGGATACCATCACAGTTAGGCATTGTGATATCCATTGTTACTAAATCGGGCTTAAGCTCCTTATATTTTGCTAATGCTTCGTTACCATCAGCAGCTTCTCCAGCTATCTCGTAACCACCCTTTGTTAAAATATCCTTGAGCATCATTCTCATGAATGCTGCGTCATCTGCGATTAAGATTTTCTTAGCCATGATTTCTCCATCCTTATAGTTAAAAAACTAATATATGCACGCACTATATCTCTGCATTACTCTTATACATATTACACAAAACGATTTGCTTTTGCAAGCATTTTTATTCGTTTATATGATTTTTTTATTTATCTTGCCAAAATT
>JAZRXQ010000110.1:0-2573 GCA_045600305.1 Lachnospiraceae bacterium | reverse complement strand
GGTTATGTCATAAAAGACGAACCTTTAACAGCTTCCTGATCAAGTGTTGCGTTTATATTTATTTTTTTACCACCCATAGGATGGTTTATTTGTTATGCTCTAATATTTCCGGGTAACCTCTACTTCTTTGTTTCAAACTTGCATTTACGCTCCCTAGAAATGTTTTTTATCAATAACTGATTAGACTTTAGAGTTACAGGATTATATAATCCATCCTTAGTCACAATATCCACTTTTTTCCCCACAGATTTTTCCATATCGGACACAAAACTGCAAAATTTTAGTCCTAATCTGTTTGTAAACTCGACATAGAAATCTATATCACTAGCGTCGGTTGCCTCACCTCTGGCATAGGATCCAAACAAATAGACTTTATCCATCCCATATTGCTTTGCAACAGGCTGAATCATTTTTGATATTTGTTCTGTTGTATATACCGCCATAGGTTTACCTCCGTAAAACTATTCTATCAATATAAAGAATGCGTATAATAGTATTAATATTCTTATCGTCAAAAATTACATCATCTCATATTGCAGCATCTCATATTTGAGTCCACAGCCCTCATATATCTCTGCTGGCAGTAATGCTCTCGCTACACATTTCTCATCCAAATCAGGTCTATCATTATTGGTAAGATACGCATAGTCGCCATCTATTCTTGCAACTGTATAAATTATAGTCCCCATAAAGCCTCCTCATCTTCAAATAATTATCTTTACGGCTTACACCTTCCACAAGGAACATAACCCTTAGCTATTATTTCATCTCGGCTTTCTGTGGATTCCTTCTTGTTGTGTGCAGCCATATCATTTACACTGCCACAGCTCGGGTAATGAAATCTATGGGTATTAGTGTTTAGTATATATTTTTCGCTGTTACCTGATGAATTGCTATTGTCTGTCTTATTATTGTCTTTGGTGCCACTGTCTTCTAGCTTGCTGTCTCCATTTGAATAGTCGATAACAATCCCTGGCTGAATATTGGGACAGAATACACAAAACTGTAGAGTCTTACCCTTATCCTCGCAGCTCATAGCCTCCATCAGCACTCCGTCAGCAACCAGATTTTTACCAGTGTAAATCGGAGTTACTCTGTACAATACATGCACTTTTTTGTATTTAACAGCATCTGCAACTTTGTCCTCGAAGGGCAGCATGCCAGAAACATTCAAGAATCTGGTACCTGTTATGAGATTCTTGGTATTGGCGTTCTCGCCTGTTAATTGATACCCTATGAGGTGACATCTATTATATAGATACAGATCACTAATTATGCTCCTGTCGTACTTGATGGTGTGCCATCCAGTGGGCTTTACCATTCCGATAGAATCGCGTTCTTCTGTGGGCATTAAATCCTTGCCAATGCACGCAAAAGTAGTTCCACACCTGCCGAGCTTGTCCAGGGGACTATAGTATTCAAAGCTCCTTTTTGTGAGCCAGCTAGTCTTAAAATATGGCTTATTCCCATTAATCTCGATGTAAGCCTTGTCTCCATCACGCTTGGTAGCAACGGTCTTTGGTGCTGTACTCTTAAGCTTCTTTTTGATAGCATTGACTGAAAGCGTCTTAGCATAAGCTGTATGCTGAATTCTAGCATATCCTTCTGGCACTATAAGTGATGATAAGCTACCTATTAATGCTGCTATTACAAAAACTAGCACTAATAAAAATATTCTGTTTTTATTAATTTTTCTAGACTTCATAACACGCTTTTCCATTTATTATATACTGTTCGAGACTCATTTCGTTCTCTTATTTTAGCTCGTCAAACTTGGCCTTCATGGTAGGATTGCCTTTGGTTAGCTTTTTCACGCTCACATCTTCTACCTTATTATTAGCAATACGAAGCTGATTATCAGAGCCCTGTAGTTCCTTTTTAACCTTTTCCAAATGCTGAATAGTCTTGTCTATCTCATCAATTGCCTTGTCAAAATGACTGTGAGCCAACTCATAATTCTTTCCAAAATCATTCTTAAATTTAAGTAGATTTTCCTCAAAATTGCGAATGTCAATGTCCTGGTTTTTAACTACTTCAAGCTCCTGTTTATATTCGAGCGCAGAAAGACTCGCATTTCTAAGAAGAGTTATCATGGGAATAAAACACTGAGGTCTCACTACATACATTTTTTCATATCTATATGATACGTCTACTATTCCAGAATTATATAAATCATTGTCACTCTCTAATAGCGATACAAGAACCGCATATTCACAGTTTTTCTCTCGTCTATCCTTATCAAGCTCCTTGAAGAAATCCTCATTTTTGTGCTTGGTAGCAGTCTCATCCATCTCATTTTTCATCTCAAACATAATGGAAATGATCTCTACTCCATTTGCATCACATTCTCTGTAGATATAATCACCCTTGCTACCGCTTCTCGCGTCGTTATCTTTTTCAAAATAAGCATTCTTGAAAGCGGTTGCCCTAAGCCTATTGAACTCTATCTCACAGTGCTGCTCTAAAGACTCTCCTACCATCTTGGTAGACATCTTGGTCTTCATATCCTTGTAGTAAGCTATCTGCACATCTTTTTGATCGAGAAGATACTTGCCCTTTTCAATTTCCTTTTC
>JAZRXQ010000109.1:0-5143 GCA_045600305.1 Lachnospiraceae bacterium | reverse complement strand
CGTCAGGGCTTTGGGCCGCGACGACGGCATCCTGCCTCTATGTCGCTAAAACCGCCGTCCATGGCGGTTTTGCCGCTCGTTTTTTCGACTACTAGCCCCGCGGACTGCAAAAGTCGCTCGATACGCATACATCCGCTGTCACACACATTAGACAGCATTCACCGGGTGAAGACCGTAAACAATCAGTACTAATGCTTTTATACTACGAGTTCAATGACAAGCGACAGGGGATGATATTTTTGTGGGGAACTGGTAAAATTTTGTCGCGAGGGGCAAAAAGGGGACTCTGACGGATAACATTTTTGGTAAGGTAATATGTCACAGTTGAGTGGTGATTGAAATGGCATGAATCGTGTTGAAAAAAGATGCGAAAGTGTGGTAAAATAACATAATAATTTAGCCATAGAGCGCAAGAGGAGAAGGAAGATGAGCAATTTCTCATTTCTTGAAAATAATTGGGAAGATTTGGCAAAGTTAGGTGAGTTATCAGAAAAGTATGTCTATTCAGATCCTAACACATCAATCATCAAACAAGGCATGTTAGCTGAGGTAATGGTTAGATACATGCTTGCATATGATGGAATAGAAGAGCCTAAGTATGACAATACCCACGCAAATAGAATCAGGTTGCTTAAAGATAAAGACTTGTTGCCTCGCGAAATAGGTAACATATTATATATTCTTAGAAAAACTAGAAATGAAGCTGCGCATGAGGCAAAGGATGAAGATGAAAAAGCAAAGAATAATCTTCATCTACTGTATGAATTATGTGTTTGGTATATGCAGACGTATGGAGATTATAGTTATGAGCCAGTAGATTATGTGGAGCCAGTTGATGAATCTATTGATATAGCAGAACTCGAGAAAGTAAACGCCGAGCTAGAGGAACGTATACAAAAACTACTAGATGAGATTCAAAACATACAGCAGAATGGAAAAGCAGATGTAACACGTAAAAGGAACGCGTACAAGAATGCAAGTAAGGTCTATTTATCAGAGGCTGAGACTAGGGAGATAATTGATAACGATCTCCGTAGAGTTGGTTGGGAAGCTGATACTAATGAGTTGCGATATTCTAAAGGAACTCGTCCAACCAAGGGTAAAAACATGGCTATTGCCGAGTGGCCTACGGATTCAACCACGGGAACCAAGGGCCTTGCTGATTATGCTCTGTTTGTCGGAGAGAAAATGGTTGGTATTGTCGAGGCAAAAAAGAAGCACACTAATGTATCATCTGTTTTAGATGGACAGTGCAAAGACTATGCTAGAAATATCAAAGAAGAACATAAGGGTTATGTGATAAAGGAATACGGAAAATATTCAGTACCCTTCCTATTTGCAACTAATGGAAGGGAATATATCAAGCAGTACGAGGATATGTCAGGTATATGGTTTCTTGATGCCAGAGAATCATATAACGCACCAAGAGTATTATCAGGTTGGCCTTCGCCTGAAGGAATTGAGCAAGACCTTGAAAGAGATATAGCAGAGGCAGATAAGGCTCTTGAGTCAACTGGGTTTGAGATACTTAAGAATCCTGATGGACTCAATCTAAGGTATTATCAGATAGAAGCGATTCAAGCGGTTGAAAAAGCTATTGTAGATAAGCAGAGAAATATATTACTTGCCATGGCAACTGGTACTGGAAAAACTAGAATGGCACTAGGAATGATATATCGATTTCTGTCAACTGGCAGGTTTAAGAGGATACTGTATTTAGTAGATAGAAAGGCGCTTGGTGACCAGACAGGAGATAAGTTTGAAGAAGTTCGCCTAGAGGATTTAAAGAATCTGACTCAGATATATGGAGTAAAGAAACTAGGGGAAAAGGATTTTGAAAAAGATACAAGGGTTCATATAGCTACGGTTCAGAGTCTAGTAAAACGAATCATTTACAACGAGTCAGACATCGATTTGGGTGTATCAGATTATGATTGTATTATCGTAGATGAAGCGCATAGAGAATATATTCTTGATAAGGAAATGAGCGATGGAGAGGAACTCTATCGCAATCAAGATGATTTCAGGAGTAAATATAGAGCAGTAATTGATTATTTTGACGCAATTAAAATAGCACTCACTGCGACTCCTGCGCTTCATACAACAGAGATATTTGGAAAACCTGTATATGAGTATCATTATCGTACAGCAGTAGTAGATGGATTTTTGTGTGACTATGATGCTCCGCATTACATCAGAACTAAGCTGAGCGAAGAGGGGATAACGTTCAAAGCAGGAGATACAGCTCCTTTATATGACCCAGTTACCAACACCATTATTAATAGTGCTGAGTTAGAAGATGACCTCAAGTTTGATGTTGAAGACTTTAACAGAAAAGTTGTAAATAAGAGTTTCAATGAAACAGTACTACATGAGATCGCCAAAAATATTGATCCATATGAAAAAGGCAAGACACTCATATTTGCTGTAGATGATGCTCATGCAGATACCATTACTAAGATATTAAAGGATTATTATACAGCGCAAGGCGTCAGCGAAGAAGCAGTTATGAAGATTACTGGTTCTATTGAGAATGGTAATTCTGACAAGATAAAAGAAGCCATCAGGAGATTCAGTAATGAGGCGTTTCCTAACATCGTTGTCACGGTTGATTTGCTTACAACTGGTATAGATGTGGAGGAAATAGTTAATCTCGTTTTTATGAGGAGGATTCGTTCTCGTATTTTATTTGATCAGATGCTTGGTAGGGCGACAAGGCTGTGTCCAGAGATAGGAAAAACACATTTTGAAATCTATGACGCAGTTGGAATTTATGATGCACTTGCTCCTGTATCCACAATGAAACCAGTTGTGGCTAATCCTACCACAACATTTGGTAATTTGATTGATGGATTAGATGTACTTAGTTCAGATGAGTCTAGAAAAAATCAGGTAGATATGCTTATTGCTAAACTCATTAGAAATAAGAGTAAAATGAGTGATAGTAATGTAGAACAGTTCATATCATTATGTGGTGGCTTGTCTCCAGATGAGTATGTCAAGAGTCTACGAGACATGCCAGTTGATAAGGCGGTAGAGACAATCAAGAATAATAGAGAAGCATTTCAATATGTCTACGGTGAAAAGCGTGAACGCCCAGTGTTTATTAGCGAGCAGAAGGATGAGCTTTTTAGCCATGAACGAGGATTTGGCAAGGCAACTAGACCAGAGGACTATCTCAAGGAGTTTAGGGATTTTATAGATAACAATATGAATGAAATAGCAGCGCTTAATATCGTTGCAACTAGACCCAAAGAGCTTACCAGAGCAGCTCTTAAGGAGCTTCGTCTGGCACTTGATAGAAAGGGATTTAGTGAGACCATACTTCAAACTGCGTGGAAGCAGATGACCAATGAGGAGATTGCAGCTGATATAATTAGCTTTATCAGGCAGAGGAGTATGGGAGATGTGCTAATCAGCAAAGACGAGCGTATTCATTCAGCAATAGAAAAGACCAAGAGCGCACATCCCGAACTTGGCAAGATTCAGTTGGGCTGGCTCGATAAGATAGAGAGTTATCTCAAAAAAGAGACAGTTCTCAACAGAGAATCGTTTGATGCAGAAGCATTCAAGAATAAAGGCGGATTCAATGCTGTCAACAAAGCATTTGGAGAAAAACTTGATGACATTATCGAAGAGATAAATAATCACATGTATACCGCTTAGTGTACCAGGAGAGAATAGGCAATGACTAATAATGAGATAGTTGCAAAGTTGTGGAATCTTTGCAATGTACTTAGAGATGATGGAATTACATATCATCAGTATGTAACAGAACTTACCTATATATTATTTCTTAAGATGGCTAAAGAGACCAACTCTGAAGCAGGTATTCCAGAGCAGTATCGCTGGGATGAACTCAAGAAAAAAGATGGTCTAGCACTGAAGAAATTTTATGAAGAATTGCTCCGTACTTTGGGTGAGGATTGTACAGGACGTATTCAGGAAATCTATAACGGAGCACGTTCTAATATTGAAGAACCTGCTAATCTCAAGAAAATCATTACCAATATTGATGGGCTCGATTGGTATTCTGCCAAGGAAGAAGGTCTTGGCAATCTCTACGAGGGATTGTTAGAGAAAAACGCAAATGAGAAGAAATCTGGTGCTGGTCAGTATTTTACACCTAGGGTGCTTATTGATGTTATGACAGAGCTTATTGCACCTCAGCCTGGAGAGAGATGTAATGACCCTGCCTGTGGTACCTTTGGATTTATGATTGCAGCTGATACATACGTAAAAGCTCATACTAACGATTTGTTTGATTTAGATGAAGACCAACAGCATTTCCAGAAGTATGAAGCATTTACTGGTGGAGAGCTTGTACATGAGACCCATAGATTAGCTCTTATGAACGCTATGCTTCATGATATTGAAGGTAAGATTTATCTTTGCGATACATTATCAAACCAAGGAAAAGTAATGAATGGCTTTGATGTAGTTCTTACAAATCCTCCTTTTGGAACTAAGAAGGGAGGAGAGCGTGCTAATCGTGATGATTTTACATTCCAGACAAGCAATAAGCAGCTTAATTTCTTACAGCATATTTATCGCTCACTTAAAGCGGATGGTAAAGCTAGAGCAGCTGTAGTATTGCCAGATAATGTATTATTTGCTGATGGTGAAGGTGAGAGAATTCGTAAAGACCTTATGGATAAGTGCAACTTACATACAGTTCTTAGACTTCCTACTGGTATCTTCTATGCTCAGGGTGTTAAGACTAATGTACTTTTCTTTACAAGAGGAACATCTGACCAGAATAACACTAAGGAAGTATGGTTCTATGATTTAAGAACGAATATGCCATCCTTTGGTAAGACTAATCAATTAAAAGAAGAGCATTTTGATGATTTTAAGAAAGCATATACAGCTACAGATAGAAAGAGTGTGTCTGATGAAAGATGGTCATGTTTCTCATATGAGCAGATAGCAGAAGAAGGAAAAGCTCATAGTCTTGATCTTGGACTCATTAGAGATGATTCTGTTCTTGATTATAATGACCTTCCAGACCCTATTGAATCTGGAGAAGAGTGTATTGCACAGCTTGAAGAAGCAGTTGATTTGCTTATGAGTGTTGTTAAGGAGCTTAAGTCTCTGGAAAGTACAGAGGTGTAGTATGGCTAAGGCAAAGAAAGGTAAATTG
>JAZRXQ010000108.1:0-5355 GCA_045600305.1 Lachnospiraceae bacterium | reverse complement strand
CGTAGGGGCGAGGTTTTTTCGAGCTCGCATAGCAGCAGCGAGCCTGACAACCTAAGCCGCAAGGAGTAATATCCATGCGTAGGATAAAATGAGGGCTTGGCGAGGCGGCTTTGAAATACAGTTTCAAAAAGTATGCATTATGATAGTTTACTATAAAAGATTTATTACTAAGGAGAAAAAAACTATGCCAAATTGGCCTGATGATTATGTAAAATATGTATTAGAAGATATAAAAAAATATAATGGAAAGCTAACTCCAGTAAAAGCAAGTCTTTTCGAGCGACTATTTAAGAAAAAGCTTGCGCCTTCCAAGCTTCATCCCAATCCTGCGGATGAATTTTCTTGGGAGAGCACTGGACCTAATTTTCAGATAATAGGAGATTATGCAGAACAGCTACGAACCAATATGGCACTTCAGCTCCCCTTATTTGAGGAGCCGCTTATTATAGAAAAAACCACTCCAGATGGTTACATGTTAGTTAATGGTCATCATAGATGGTTTGCTTCTCTACGAGTACGAGTTCCCAAGGTACCTGTAAGAATAGCTAATCTCACACATGCAGAGGATATCGTAGCTGCAATCAATCGATCTACCAATACTATGAGTGTCGCTTTTGACTTGGATGAGGTTTTACTTGTGGGAGAAAATGGTTTTAGTGCAGAGCCTTTAGTTAAACGCGTTGGTAGAAAGGTCATACCTGAGAGACTGCGACTTGGGGCTGTAAAAGCTATAAAAGAACTACAAAGCAAAGGATTCGATGTGTGGGTATATACAGCTTCATACCAGTCAGAGAAATACCTTAATGCTATGTTTAATCTATATGGGGTCAAGGTTGATGGAATTATCAATGGTATCAAGCGTAAAAAAGATAAAGACGCAGAGACTATGATTGTAAAGTCTCTTGAAAAATACACGCATAGACTGCACATAGACAATAATTCACTTGTATGTACCTATGTCAAGGACAGCGATTTTGATCAGTTTGACCTCGAAGGGGATAATGATAACTGGGCAGATAGTATTATTTCTGTGCTAGACAAGATTAAATATAAGGAATAGAGGTCGTGTTGTATGAAAAATAAGCGTGCAATAGATTCCAATGCAATGCGAATATCCTTTGATTTAGATGAAGTATTATTTGTTTCGCCCAGGACACATAAAACAGAAGCTGAGCTTAAGTTTCCTTTTAAGTACATCTACAAGGAAAGATTACGTCTTGGAACACCAAAGCTTATTCATGACCTTCAGGATAGAGGTTTTTCAATATGGGTTTATACCTCATCCTTTAGAAGTGAAAAATACATCAAACGCTTATTTAAGCATTATGGGGTTTATTTTGATGGTATCATTAATGGAGAGAGACATTTAAAAGAGGTGCAGGGGACTAGAGGAGAGACGGCACCCTCTAAGCTTCCTACCAGATACAATATATCGCTTCATATAGATGATGAAAATTCAGTTATTGCCAATGGCAGATCTCATGGGTTTGCTGTATTTCAGCTAGACGCTCCAGACGACAAGTGGGCAGAAAAAATAATAGCTGAGGCAGAGGATATTAGAAAAAAGCGTGAGCTTAATAGAAGGTAGAGTCGAAAAGATTATAAAAAGGGGATAATAAGAGATGAAATATATTAATCCAGTTATATCAGGTTTTTATCCTGATCCAAGTGTATGTAGAGCAAATGGAAAATATTATATGGTGTGTAGCAGCTTTCAGTATTTTCCGGGGGTGCCTCTATTCGAGAGTATCGATTTAGTTAACTGGGAACAGATTGGTTATGTACTTACCAGAAAAAGCCAGGTTGAGCTTCAGACGGTTCCTAGCTCCGGTGGAGTATTTGCACCTACAATAAGATATAACGACGGGATGTTTTATATGGTTACTACCAACGCAACGACACAGAAAAACTTCTACGTGTGCACAGACGATATCTATGGCGAGTGGTCAGAGCCAGTAGAGGTAGCTCAGGATGGTATTGATCCTTCGTTATTATTTGATGATGGTCATGTGTATTTCATGAGTAATGGAACAGATGATGATGGAGTAGGAGGCGTTGTTCAATGCGAGATAGATATTAAAACTGGAAAAAAGCTATCAGCAAGCAAATGTATCTGGCAGGGCAATGGCGGTAGATTTTTAGAGAGTCCTCACCTTTATCATATAGGTGATTATTACTATCTTACTGCGGCAGAGGGTGGCACGGAATATGGACATATGGTCACATATGCAAGAGGAAATAGTCCCTTTGGACCATTTGAAGGGTACGCTAAAAATCCTGTGTTGACAAACAGAAATAAAGCTCCACGCATCATTCAAGGAATTGGTCATGCTGATTTAGTACAGGATGAATATGGAGATTGGCATTTTGTGGCATTAGGCTTTAGGCAGATTCATATGTGGCAACCCTATCATACTCTTGGTAGAGAGGTATTCTTAATACCAGTTAGCTTCGATGAGGACGGCTGGTTTACTGCAGGAGATGGAACCTGTGTCGAGAGCTATGAAATCAAGGGGAATTTCGAGCAAAAGAGAAAGTCTGAATGGACGTTTGAAAACACCAGATGGAATGTAGACTGGTGTCATTTGAGACATCCTGATATGAGTAAATATGAGCTTGCAGAGGATAAAGCTATTCTAAAGGGTTCTAAAATTTCATTGGACGAAATAGCCAGCCCTTCATTTATTGCTCTACGTCAAAAGGCATTTGATTTTAAGGCCAGTGTTATAGTCAATGTAGACTTGGATGAAGCAGGTTTTTGTGTTTACCATTGCGAGACGGAACACTATGAGGTCTTTATCAGAAAATGCAAGGATGGATACGAGACAGGACTTAGAAGGTCAATTGGTGGAATACATCAAGAGGATAGTGTGACAAAGGTATCGTCAGGGGAAATTAGGCTTTTTATAGAGGCAAATTCAACTGATTATTATTTCTATGCTGAGATTGACGGGGAAAAGAAGCTGCTAGGTTCAGGAATAGCCAAATATCTCACTAGTGAGGTCTGCAGTGGGTTTACAGGCAATATGTTAGGAATATATGCTGTAGGAGATAATAGAGCAGAGTTTTCTGAGCTAAATATTAAATACGAGTTTTAGTTAAAAAGGAAAAACATATGTATCAGGCAAAAGAAAGTGAAATCGAGGAGATTTTTTTATTCTACAAAAACATCGTAGAATACATGAATGAAAATGGACCTCGGATTGGATGGAACATAGAAAGATACCCTGACTATTCACTTGTTGAAGAAACGGTAAAAGCAGGTAGCATGTATATCGAAAAAAATGATAACGAGATAATCGGCGCAGCAGTCGTTAATCATGAGGTTAATCCTGAGTATGATGAGATAAACTGGGAGATTAAAGAACCTAAAGAAAAGCTTGCCACAATACATGCACTAGCTATAGCACCAGAATATCGTGGCACAGGCTTTAGTGGAGATTTTTTGAATGACATAGAGAATCTTTGCAGGGAAAATGACGATTTAGCTATACATTTTGATGTGATTGAGGGCAACGAGCCAGCATATAAGCTATATGTAAGACATGGCTATAGAGAAGTTGCAACTATAAAAATGTATTATGAAGTTGTTGGAACTAAGGAATTTTACATGATGGAAAAGGTGCTAGTGACAGCAGAGTAGTTTAGGGGATATATAGAATGTTAATTAGTATTGCGTGTATTCTTGTTTCTGGTTTAATACTTGGATTTTTGTGCAAGAAGCTTAGGATTCCTAGTCTGTTTGGGATGATTATTGCGGGTATAGTAATTGGTCCGCAGGTTTTAAATATTATAGATGGAAGTGTTCTTGATATTTCAGCAGAGATAAGAAAGATTGCTTTAATTATTATTCTGATTAGAGCAGGGCTTAAGCTTTCACTTGTCGATCTAAAAAAGGTGGGGCGACCTGCTATTTTAATGTGTTTTGTACCGGCTACCTTTGAAATACTTGGGATGATAGTTTTAGCACCTATGTTTTTAGGCTTATCTATTCTTGATTCAGCTATTTTAGGAGCAGTAATTGCTGCAGTGTCCCCCGCAGTAATTGTGCCTAGGATGATAAAGCTAATAGACGATGGTTACGGAACTAATAAGAGCATTCCACAGATGATTCTTGCAGGAGCATCTGTTGATGATGTATTTGTAATAGTTTTATTTACGACCTTTACATCCTTAGCCCTAGGCGGTTCACTGGAAGCAAAAAGCTTTTGGGGAATTCCCGTATCTATAATAACTGGTGTCTTAGTAGGTGCAGGTGTAGGATTTTTACTTTATCTGTTTTTTGATAAGGCTCATATGAGAGATAGCGTCAAGGTTATCATAATGATGGCAGTTACCTTTGCACTTACCTTTGTAGAGGATGAGTGGGGAGGAATTGTTCCTTTTGCATCTCTAATTGCAGTCATGGCAGTGGGAACAGTTATCAAGAATAAAAAACAAATATTAGCAGCCAGGCTTTCAATTAAATTCGATAAGCTTTGGCTTGTGGCGGAGATTTTCCTTTTTGTATTAGTTGGAGCTTCAGTTCGAATAGACACATTAAAATCTGCTGGAGTAAACGCTGTTTTGCTTGTCCTAAGTGTTCTTGTATTCAGAATGCTTGGAGTGTTTATATGTCTAATAGGAACCAAGCTAAGTATCAAGGAAAAGCTATTTTGTATGTTAGCATATTGTCCCAAGGCAACGGTACAGGCTGCTATCGGAGGACTCCCTCTTGCTATGGGTTTAGGGTGCGGTGAAATTGTTTTGATGGTTTCTGTAGTATCCATACTTATAACAGCACCTCTTGGAGCATTTGCAATTGATATGACATATAAAAGACTACTCACAAGAGAGGGTTAATTCCCTGCACAGATTGTGCAGGTTTTTTTCTTTTTTAATAATTCTTTAATATAAATCATAAATAATACTTTGAGGAGGAAGCTATGCGATTACTAATAGTAGAAGATGAAAAAGATTTGAATAAGTTAATATGTAAAAAGCTTACATCCGAAGGGTATTTAGTTGAAGCGTGCCTAGATGGCGAGAGTGCATATGAATATGCGCTTGTAGAAGAATTTGATGGAATAATCCTTGATGTTATGCTTCCTAAAATGAATGGCTTTGAAGTATTAAGTAAGCTCAGGAGCGCAGGAAATCAGACACCAGTTCTCTTCTTAAGTGCAAGAGGTGAAAGCTCAGATATAGTCAAGGGATTAGATTATGGGGCTTGCGATTATATGGTAAAGCCATTTAACTTCCATGAATTAATGGCGCGTATAAGAGTAATGCTTAGGAGTACTAGCACAGTAAACGAGAATATATCTAGACGTGGCGCCGTGCGGCCTGACGGGACTACAACAGTCGCGACCCCGA
>JAZRXQ010000107.1:0-2966 GCA_045600305.1 Lachnospiraceae bacterium | reverse complement strand
TTATCCTCACGACCTAAAATAAAGCTAACATTATTGAGTACCTTAACTCCATCAATAGTTTTAGAGAGATTCTTGACCTCAATAACCTCATTTCCAATCTCACGAGAAGGTCTAAAATCTATGTAGGGATATTTTCTACTTGAAGGGCGAATCTCCTCATGCTGAATTTTCTCATGGGCTTTCTTACGAGAGGTTGCCTGCTTAGACTTTGCAGCATTAGCAGCGAATCTCGAGATAAAATCCTGTAACTCCTTAATCTTTTCTTCCTTCTTTTTATTGGCTTCCTTCATCTGCTTGATGAGGAGCTGGCTTGACTCATACCAGAAATCATAGTTACCAGCATAGAGCTGAATCTTGCCGTAGTCGATATCTGCGGTATGTGTACAAACCTTGTTAAGGAAATATCTGTCATGGCTGACAACAATAACTGTATTTTCAAAATTGATAAGGAATACCTCGAGCCATGCAATAGCATCTAAATCAAGGTGGTTGGTAGGCTCGTCGAGAAGAAGTATGTCAGGCGAACCGAAAAGTGCCTGAGCAAGTAGAACCTTGACCTTGAGTGCACCAGGCATATCCTTCATAAGAGTGTAATGATCCTCTGTGGGAATACCTAATCCGTTAAGCATCGTTGCGGCGTCACTCTCCGCGTTCCAGCCGTCCATCTCGGCAAACTCTGCCTCTAACTCTGATGCTCTGATTCCATCCTCGTCGGTGAAATCCTCCTTGGCATAGATGGCATCCTTTTCCTTGCCTATATCGTATAGTCTCTGGTTACCCATAATAACTGTATCTAATACAGTAAACTCGTCATATTTGAAGTGATCCTGCTTCAGGAAAGAAATTCTCTGCCCAGGTGTCACTGTTACATCTCCATTGGTAGGCTCAAGCTCTCCTGTAAGGATTCTAAGAAATGTAGACTTTCCTGCTCCATTTGCTCCGATTAGACCGTAGCAGTTACCCTCTGTAAATTTTATATTAACTTCTTCGAAAAGGGCTTTCTTGCCCAGGCGAAGAGTTACGTTGTTTGCGCTAATCATTATTTACTACCTCATTTTATTCTCTAGTACGAAATGTCACACCTAATACTATACCTGCTCATGGTGTCAGGCTGTGCTGACTCATATTTCAGTACACAAGATGTCACGCCTAATTTAATTATCACGCGATTTGTGCAGGCGTCGTGTGACGAACGAAGCGTTCACCATGAGCGATAATTAAACTAGACGTGACATCTCTGTATTTGTATATGCGTATAATATTAATCTAACTTAGAAGTACAATGTCCACATCTTGTTGCTGCAATGGGAATCATCATCTTGCAGTAAGGACATTCCTTCTCTGTAGGAGCTGCAGGAGCTTCCTCCTCTTTTTTCTTGCCAAGCTTCTTAGCATTATCTGAAATAGCCTTGATTCCCTTAATGATAAAGAATAATACAAGTGCTGTGAGGAAGAAATTAATCACTGCTGTAAGGAAGGCTCCATATGTGAAGGTAACTCCATTTCCCCAGGGAAGATTAATTGTAAATGCTAACTCTGCAAGTGAATCTCCTGTGATAAGACCTAATATAGGTGAGAGCAAATCATTAGTTACTGATGATACGATTGCTGTAAAAGCACCACCGATGATAACACCGACTGCCATATCCAGCACATTACCTCTGCTGATAAAATCCTTAAACTCTGTAAAAATGTTTTTCTTATCTGCCATGATGGGCCTCCTTATAATATTGTTCTTAAATTAAAACGCGGTGCCAAATACACCGCGTAACATTCTACTATAAATATCTAGTAATTGCAATAATGGAAATAGAGTACATAAAGCCACTTATCCCCATCCAAGTAGCTTAAAGGGATCGTCTCCTGTCTTTACCATCTTGATTGACTTGACTGTCATACCAGCTTCTCTAACGAACAGTCTAAATACGGCAAATCTCCTGGGTATGGCAACAAGCTTGGTAATACTCGTGTCCTTGCCCTCACTGCCATTGAATACAAACTGCTGCATAAGTATTCCATTCTCGTAGAGAGATGTAGGAAGCTGAGCCACAGGATTAAGGTCTGAGTTGACTGTAATGGTCATCTCGTATACTGCAGGCCCCTCAACCTCCATAGGGAATACGAGGTTTGTTCCGCTCTTGATTGTTACCTCAGAGAAATCAAGTTCCTTTTCATCTCCCAAGAATTCGTAAACGAGTTCAGACAAATCAACATCATCCGCATCCTTAGGTCTATTTATTATCTCAACCTCGGGTCTATCCATTGCTGTAGAATTCATAACCCATTTACAAATATTGATTGCACATCTCTGAATTTCTGAACGTTTTAATTCTCCGCTGGCTAATGCATCTAATGTATTATCTCCATGGATATTTTTATTTGAATCAGGTGTAACCATATATAGGTCATTTCCCGCCTCAACCATTGCAGCAAAATCAGTAAAGTTCTGTTTTTCCCCGCGGCGGTTAATTCCAGCCCACCAGTCAGTCATTACGATTCCATCAAAGCCCCACTCATCTCGAAGTAATGCTGTGTTGAGGTCGTAGTTTCCTGATGTCCACACTCCATTAAGCGAACCATATGTAGTCATGATAGCACTCGCCTTATATTTCCTGACACAGATTTCAAAGGCTTTGAGATAAATCTCCCTAAGTGCTCTCATCGAAACAACCGAATCCATCTCGCGGCGCTTGGTCTCTCTGTTGTTAGCAGCGAAATGTTTGATTACGCCCTCGACTCCATATTTATGAAGAGCCTCTAACTGTACACCAGCCATCTCCGCTGTGAGATAAGGATCCTCAGAAAAGTACTCAAAGTTACGGCCATTAAGAGGATGCCTGTGAATATTTATTCCAGGTCCAAGCAGACACTCTACATTATTTCCGAGCATCTCTATCGCTAAACACTCGTATAAATCTCGCACCAAATCTCTATTAAATGTACATGCAAGTAGTGTTCCTATGGGA
>JAZRXQ010000106.1:0-5360 GCA_045600305.1 Lachnospiraceae bacterium | reverse complement strand
TCAACTTTTTCATATATTATCCGCCTTATAACGCATTATTATCAGAATATACACTCTCTCATAATTCTTCCAACAGGTAATCCCACAACATTATTATAATCACCATCAATCTTAATTACATATTCTGCAAATAATCCCTGAATTCCATACGCACCTGCCTTATCCATAGGCTCACCTGTTGCAATATATTCTAACAGCTCCTCACGAGTCGCCTCTCGCATCTGTACATCTGTGCACTCGTAAAACGTATCAAATGAACCGTCTGCTCCTATTATGGTAGCTCCGGTGTAGACTTGATGCTTTTTACCCATAAGGGATTCAAGCATTTTAAGAGCCTCTACTTCATCAGCTGGCTTACCTAGTATTTTATCTCCAAGAGCAACTATTGTGTCTGCTGCTAGGATAATCTCTCCTTTATGTCTTAAAGCAACAGCTTTTGCCTTAATTTGGCTAAGCTCCATAACGACTTCGGCAGGCATAGTTTTAGCTGTGTTTTCTTCTACGTCTGCAGCGTCCACTATAAATTCTATTCCACAGTCAGCAAGTAGTTCTTTTCTCCTTGGAGAATTAGATGCCAGCACTATCTGCTTTTCCTGCGCTTTTTTCAACGCACTTTTATATTTTATGTCATCTGCTATTTTAGATATCCCTCTAAAAAGCATCTCGTTTGCAATCTGTCCCATATTTTCCCATTAAATATTTATTACTTGTCTGTCATTAAATGCCTATTCTTTTTTGGTAACTATCTCTGCTACAAACTTATTCTTAAAAATGGAATTTGCAGGAATAACACCTCTCACACAGGATACAGGATAAATATTGGAATTAGGTCCAATTACTGTTCCAGGGTTAAGTACTGAGTTGCAGCCAACTTCCACATGATCACCTAACATTGCACCAAATTTCTTTAAGCCAGTTGCAATCTCCTCATCTCCGTCCTTTACAACAACAAGTGTCTTATCTGACTTGACATTTGATGTAATTGAACCAGCTCCCATATGAGACTTGTAGCCTAAAATAGAGTCTCCCACGTAGTTATAGTGAGGAACCTGAACATTATTAAAAATGATGTCATTCTTAATCTCTGTCGAGTTTCCTACCACACAGTCTTTTCCTATTATTGCACTGCCCCTAACAAAAGCACCAGGACGAACCTCCGTGCCTTCATCAATAATAAGCGGTCCATTGAGAGTTGCAGTAGGTGCTATAGTTACCGACTTTGCAACCCAGATATCCTCGCCCCTTTGCTCAAATATCTCCTTATCCAAGGTAGGACCAAGCTTTTTAATATAATCCTTGATTCCAGCTAAAGCCTCCCAAGGGTACTCAAACTGTGCTAAGTATTCTCCCGCTATAGTCTGAGATAAATCGTACATATTTTTAATCTTTGCTGTTTCCATAACAAAATCCTTTCATATTCTAACGGTCTAATAAATATATTATTCCAATCAGCTTCACTTTTTCTTTGCGGGCTTTTTATAGTATTGTGCCGCCCTGTCATAGTAGGGTCTCATCCTATCTGCGTAGCTATTACTCTTGACATAATCCGTATATTTGCGAACATAATCATTGACTTTGGTTAAGTACTCACTCTCTTTAATACTTCCATCAGCAACGCCTGTGAGTCCCTTTTCCCAGCTTGCGGTAAAATCAGGCTTTAAGAGCGATGCAATAGAAACAGTCACCACATCCACTATCATTTCTCCCATGAGCATAGGAGTAATCACCTGAGTTTTGTTGTTGAGATTGATGTATTTATTGCGCACGAGCTTGGATATAATCTCCGCTCTTGTCGCTGAGGTTCCAATTCCACTACCCTTTATCTGGGCTCTGAGTTCCTCATCCTCAATGAGCTGTCCAGCATTTTCCATTGCAAGTATAATAGAGCCTGACGTATATCTCTTGGGAGGCGAGGTCTCACCCTCCTTGATAGCCAATTCCTCCACTGGTATCAAGTCACCCTTTTTTAACGCTGCAACTACGCTAAGAATCGCCTCATCAGAAATCTCATCCTCTCCCTCTGATGGCTTATCTTCACTATCCTCATTTGTATCCCCAGATTTTTTTGCATCTGGCTCTTGAGCGTCTTTTTTCTTATCCTTAAAAAAAGAATATTTCATAACCTCTAGATAGCCCGGATTCTCAAGTAGCTTAAAAGAGGTAAAAAAGCTTTCGATATCTAATTTTACCGTCAGAGCCATCTTTTTGTAGACAGCAGGTGGCATAAAAATAGCAAGAAATCTTCTGACTATAACCTCATACACCTTGACATTCAAAGGATTCATACTTCCTAGCGCATTCAATCCCTGACCAGTTGGAATAATCGCATAGTGGTCTGTTATCTGCTTGTCGTTGGTATACTTGGTCTTGGCAATATTTTTATATAAACCTTCATTTAGAATCTTTTCGGCAAAATTTGATACTCCCGGAATATTTCTCAACCCTGAAATATTCTTGTCTATTTCCTTGGCAACCGCACTAGATAAAACTCTCGCATCTGTTCTGGGGTAAGTTACTAACTTTTTTTCGTACAATTCCTGTACTACATTTAGAGTCTGCTCGGGTGAAATCTTAAAAAACTTAGAACAGGTATTCTGTAGCTCAGCCAGGTTAAAAAGAAGGGGCGCATTTTTTGTCTCTTTTTTCTTTTCAATGGTCTCTACTACTGCCTGGAGAGGAACAACCTTTGCTGTCAAATCATTTATCAGATTCTCGGCATCTTCCTTTTTTCTAAAGCCATTTTCCTTGTAAAGTCTTGGCGATTCAAAATATAAAGAACCCTCTACTGCCTTCCACTCTGCATCAAAGCTCGCCTTTGAGTCGCCGCTTGTCACCGATAGAGACGCTAACACCCTGTAAAATGGTGTCTTATCAAACTCTCTAATTTCTCGTTCTCTCTTTACAATCATGCCAAGCACGCAGGTCATCACTCGTCCAACCGATACTACTGCATATTTTTCACCTAAATAATTGGCGATGGAATTACCATATTTAAGAGAGAGCAGGCGCGAGAAATTGATTCCCATTAGGTAATCTTCTTTCGCACGTAGATATGCACTTGCAGCTAAATTATCATACTCCGATAAATCCTTGGCATCCCTAACACCATTAACAATAGCTTCCTTAGTCTGTGAATCAATCCAAACCCTAAAACGCTTTTTCCCAACAGGCTTAGCCTCCTGTTCAACAAGACGATAAATATACTCTCCTTCACGTCCCGAGTCAGTACATACATAGATGCTATCAATATCCTCACGGTTCAAAAGCCCTGCTACAATGCGAAATTGCTTTGCAGCAGAGCTAATTATCTCATACTTGTATTCAGTTGGAATAAAAGGTAGTGTCGACAGCGACCACTTCTTGAGGTTCTCATCATAAACCTCTGGATAGCTCATAGAAACCAAATGTCCCACGCACCAGGTCACAACACCTTTTTCCGATTCTATAAACCCATCATGTCTAGTTGATTCACTAATTCCAAGTGCCTCAGCAAAGGCTCTTGCCACTGATGGTTTTTCCGCTATAAAAATACTCTTGGGCATTACCCCTCCAAATTACATTTCAATTAGCTCAACATTGCTCATTGTTGACGCAAGTCCCTCTATCGCAGAGTCAAACCCATTTGCAGAGAAAACATATACCTTAAGTGGTGAAATCCTAGCTTCTGCAAAGGTTTTTTCAAGACAACTAAGTGCATCAATAATTCTCTGATTATTGCCAAAGCTACATATTCCCACAACACTATTTCTAGCATCGTCAAGGGCAACAATATCCAGCTCATTATTCTTGCCTATCCACTTGCCTATACGATTAATTTTAACAGGAAGTGTTCCCTTAGCACTCTGTAATTCAATCACCTCTCTGCACATATCTACGAAATATCTCTGCACATACTCATCTAAAAATGGCGCAATATGCTTATCGTAAAACTCTTCTGAAGTGAGTTCATATAAATCCGACAGATTTGGATAAATAAATCTAAACCAATAGTTTACAAAAGTATCCTTAATCTCGTAAAGACCTTTTTGTGTATTCTCCCAACCGCCAGTCTCGACTGATACAGCCTTGTCGACTACATCAAATTCAGCTAAATTTTTTAAATAAACACTGATCTTGGCTCTCGAATATCCTGTCTTATGATAGAGATCATTGAGCTTGCGATTGCCAGATGCTATTGATGCTAGTATTGTATCGTAAACAGATAGCTCTCGTAGCTCAGTTCCAATAAATCTCTCTGCCTCACCATTCAAGGATCCATAAGAATTCAATATCAATCTACAAACATTGGTCTTGTAATCCTGATTAGGATTATATCTATTTAGATAATCAGGACATCCTCCAAGCGTTGCATATAGCTTTACTGTATCTGTGACTGAAAGCTTATCAAAGTATTTGATTACATCCGTGAACTTGAGATTCTCGAGCTTGATTTTTGCATCTAGCTTTTTATAGAGCTCTCCCATTGTCTCAGCAGCTCCCTCAGATGCCCATACAAGTGATGATGTGTATAAAATAATCATCACGGGTCCAGGATATAGCTTTTTGTTGCGCAAATCCAGCATTGCCTTCCAGAATTCATCATTATCCTTCTTGAAACGCGATACCTCATCAATTACAACAACAAGCTTGCTTGAGTCACCACTTTTAACACGGTTAAAGGCCTCAGCATAGGTCCCTCTAGTTAGCTTTTCATTGTAGCTCGTCTCAATCTGCTCCTTCATCTGGTTGTACTGCTCCAGAGGAGACGCATTTCTCGCTCTATAATAAAAATGTTTTTTATTTTTTAGGAATAATTTGAAGATACCTTCCTTTTCAGAAGTATTTCTTCCAGACATGAGAATGATTGAATTAGAGTTCCCCTCAAACATGCTCTCCAACTGCTTGATTTCTCTCGCTCTGACGATCATACGATTCCTCCAAATGTAATGTTTAACATCATGTAATAACATTACTAATAGCGGAATTATATCATAATTTTATAAATCTGCATACCCACTAGGTTTAGGACTTTGCCGACGTTTTTTTCTATATGTAGATTTAATTGGATTCCGGCGGGCATTCAGATTTTCTCACGCACTAAAAATGTTATCCCTTTTACCTTGCGTGAGAAGGCGAGTGTCGTCCAGTGGACGACATGCTACGAGCCGACCGAGCCGGCAGGCGAGACTTCGAACTCTTCGAAGTCTGAGCCTGACGACATAAAAATAAGGATAGGCATCTGCCTATCCTTGTTTTTATAACGTGCGTGAGAAGATTCGAACTCCCGACACCTTGGTCCGTAGCCAAGTGCTCTATCCAGCTGAGCTACACACACGTATTGTCCTCGCGAACGTAGTGTATGATAGCACAAAGCTAAAGGA
>JAZRXQ010000105.1:0-16055 GCA_045600305.1 Lachnospiraceae bacterium | reverse complement strand
ATATTAGAGGCTGAGCTTCAGATGAAGAAAAAGCAGGGACTTGAGATTATCAATGTAAACGATATCGTTATGGAGGCACTTCACTTATCTGGCTTTGATAAGTTTTTAAAGATTAGAAAATAGTATTTAGGGGTTGGCTATGGGTAGTGATTTAATAGCTATTGAAAATGAGAAAAAATCAAATAAAAATCTGCTAATTGCAACATTTATACTTTTGGCTGTATTGATAGCCTGTATGATTTATTTTAGTGGAGATTATTATACTGAGGAAGAGATTTTCTGGGGAAGGGTATTGGTTATTGTTACAATAGTAACTACAGTTATAGCCACCACACTAAATTTTGTATTACCTGAAAAGTATTTGTTTATAAAAAAATACTTTCTCGCAGTAGCGCTTCTTATCCTGAATGGTACTTTCGCAAGTCAGTATGTTCAGGTTCTCATGGGATTTCCGCCTATAGCGCTTGGACTTTTTAGCAGGTACTACAATAAAAAATTCATGTATCAGATGTCGGCTGTCACATTTTTTTTGGCGGTTTTGTATGGTGTAGTTGGTGCTTATACCGGTCTTATAGTGGATTTGAATATAGTGGAGATTGCACCTGGGACCACGATAACTATGCCTGAATATTCAGCATGGCTGGTGGATGCGATTGGTGACGATATTATTGACGGAGCAGAGCGAGTAAGACAGTTTGCAGTTAATCTATTACCTCCCATGGTAGTCGAAGGTGTAGCCGTAACAGTTATATTTAGCAAGATATGTCAAAGTGGAACAGATCTTATTGGAAAGAGAACTGAGGAAGCAAAAAGAGCAGCTATTGTAGATAGAGACTTATCTACAGCAATGAATATTCAGACCTCATTTCTCTCAACAGCATTTGAGCCTTTTGAGACCCAAAATGACATAGAGGTATTTGCTTCTATGAAGGCCGCTAGACAGGTTGGTGGCGACTTTTACGATTTTTGTAATATCGATGATAACAGAGTATTTTTCGTTATGGGTGACGTGTCTGGTAAGGGTATTCCGGCGGCTCTTTTTATGGTCAAGTCTCAGGCATGTCTACATGAGCTTGCCTACAAAGGCTTGAATCCAGCAGAGATACTTACACAGGCCAATAATATCCTCATAGAGCATAACAGCGAAGGCTTTTATGTAACTCTTTGGATTGGAATCCTTGATAAGACCACAGGGGAACTTGAATACGCCAATGCAGGACATGTGCCGCCATATATTTGTCGCAGGAGTGGAGAGTACGAAGAGCTTAGCTGTGAGATTAATTTCGTGTGCGGCATGATGCCTGACATGGAATATGTACTTGAAAGGACTGAGCTTCATTCTGGGGATAGATTATATACCTGCACAGATGGAGTTACTGACTGTTCTAATACTGCTAAGGAATTCTATGGAGCGGAGCGTTTGCATACACTACTTAACGAGCTTAAGGATGCTAGCTGTAAGGAGACAGTCGATACTATAGATGAGGCATTGGTTTCCTTCCAGGGCGAAGCAGACCAGTTTGATGATATTACAATGATGATGATTAGAAGAAAATAAGTAGACAAAAATGGCATATTGTAGTATTGTTATATAAATAATATGACAAAGGTGGCGATTTAAATGTTTACGAAGAGTTACGCTGAATACCAAGAAATGATAGGTGAGAGGGTTAAACAGTATCGTATAAGTATGGGAATGTCTCAGAGAGATCTTGAGGAAGCATCGGGCGTGTCTATGCGAAGCATATCGAGACTTGAACAGGGGGCATCTGTTCAGATGGAGAGTATGATAAAGATACTGACGGCACTGAGATTATCGGAGAACTTGGAACTTCTTATTCCAGATCAGACCAAGCGCCCCTCTTATTACCTCAACCAAGAAAAGCCTAAACAGAGAGTTCACAAAAAAGAGTCAAACAAAGCAACATTCAAGTGGGGGGATGAAGAGTAATGAACGAGGCGGCTGAAGTATACCTTTGGGGAACTCGAGTTGGAATTATTCATCAATCTTCTACAAAGGTCTATGCATCATTTGAATATGACAAGAATTTTATCAAAAGCGAGGTTGAGATTGCGCCTATAATGATGCCACTTAGTGATTCTATTTACGAGTTTCCACTACTTGCAGGTGAGCCATTTTATGGACTGCCAGGACTTGTGGCTGATTCATTGCCCGATACCTTTGGTAACAGGATTATTGAGCAGTGGCTAGTTTCGAGGGGGAAATCATTAAGTGATTTTACGGCAATAGACAGATTGTGCTACACCGGAAAAAGAGGAATGGGCGCACTTGAGTATGTGCCAGCTAGTACGGAAATACATGATATTAATGAAAAAATCAATGTATCGGAAATGGTAAAGTTTGCCTCAGATGTGTTGAGTCAGCGTGAGGATATCAGTATAAGAATAAAAGATAACTTGACTTATTCTCAGCTAGTCTCTGTTGGAACAAGTGCTGGTGGGGCTAGAGCAAAGGCGTTGGTTGCATGGAATGAAAAAAAGGGAGAGATTCGTTCTGGACAACTTGACTTAGGACAAGATTTCGATTATTGGTTAATGAAATTTGATAATGTGTCAAAAAACGGTGACCATGGATTGGAGGATGTTCCTGAATATACTCTAATAGAATATGCTTATTATAAAATGGCTTTGGATGCTGGTATAGAGATGAATGAATGTAGGATTTATTCAAATGAAGGCGAAAACCATTTTATGACAAAAAGATTTGATCGCAGGGACGGCAAAAAGATACATATGCAGTCACTTAGTGCACTTGCTCATATTAGCTATAAGGAGCCTAGATTGTGTAGCTATGAGATGGCGTATCAATACATGAAAGAAATGAAACTGCCAGCAAAAGATATAGAGCAGTTTTATACAAGAATGGTGTTTAATTGCTTGGCAGTTAACCAGGATGATCATGTAAAGAATATATCTTTTTTGATGGATAAAAAGGGAAGTTGGAGGTTATCGCCTGCGTATGATGTTACGTTTTCATATGATGTTAATAATAAATGGTTGCAAGCTCACCAGATGACCATAAATGGAAAATATATAGATATTCAATATGAGGATCTTGTTGATGCGGGAAATGCAATGGGTATCAAGAAAAGAAAATGTGGCGAGATTATTTCAAAAATAAGCGAGGTAGTTGGTAATTTTGAAGACTACGCGGCGCAAGCTGGACTGCGTGAAAAAACATATTGTACAATAAGGGAAATATTAAATAGAAACCAAGTATATACCTAAAATACAAGATTTATTTATCATCTGTAATCTTGATTTTTTTTTTAATAGTGAGATGACTAGAGAGGTTAGTGGTTGCTTTTTTATACTGAGCATCGCTTTCCTCTCTTTTTTTGCGTAAGAGATTTGCTATCCATATAATTACCCAAATCATAACTGGGATTACAACAGATGCCACGATACTAGCAATGAACATAAGCATCTTGGCGGGATTATCAGTTATCGCAAAAATAAGGGTGGTAACGTATAGACCGACTAATATAACTGCGGCGATTATAGCCATAATTCTCTTTACTGTTTTCATGTTTTTCTCCTAGATCTTTGATAGATAATAATCTTTTTTATTCTCGTATGACTCGTTGAGCCAGTCACATACATCATCCAGTCCAGCGTTGCTGGCTTCAAAATCTTTAGATTCCTTGAGGCTGTCATCTGTGGCGTCAAATCCAAGGGGTTCGGGGAATACCCAGGCTCTAAGGATAGTAGGCGTGTTTTCCTCTTCATTACCCTTGATATATTCAATCTTAAAACGCATTCCCTGATAAGAACCATAGTAGGGAAGTAACTGTCTGTTGTAGTTAGTTGTCTTGTAATAATCAATATTATAAAGTACGTTTCTCTCTATCATTTTTTTATCCTCACGTATAAAACAGTATATATGTAAAAGAGGCTTGTTGCAAGTAATCTTTTTCTTGTATTTTGGAAGTAATTATTGTAAAATATTCCTAACTGTATTTGTATTAAGCTGCATTTATTGCAGTATGTTTTTGGAGGTGCAAAATGGAAGAAAGAGAAAATATCAAGATAAATGAAAATTCAATAGGAGAGGTGCACATTGCTGATGAGGTTATAGCAACTATTATTGGTCTTGCTACAACAGAGGTTGAGGGTGTAGCGGCTATGGCTGGCAATATTACTAATGAGATTATCTCCAAGGTCGGAATCAAGAATCTCTCTAAGGGCGTCAAGCTCAATAGAACAGAGGGCAAGTTTGACGTTGAGTTAGCTATCGTTATCAAATTTGGATTTTCTATTCCCAAGGTTTCAGCGGCTATTCAGGACAAGGTTCGTTCAACAGTTGAGACTATGACAGGACTTACAATTGATGATATCAGCATTAGGATTTCATCATTAGAGATGGATGAGTAATAGAGGTATTTATGTTTAGTAGGAGTAAATCTAGAGAGGTCATTTTCAAGCTGGTTTTTATGGCGTCATTTTATGATGAAGAAGATGCTGTTTCTAAGATCAAGGAATTTGATGCTCTCAGTATGATCCCAGATGATATAGATGAGGATGAGGAAGAGGCTTCGGTTACACTCACAGAGGCTGACCTTATGCTACTTTCTGATGAGGACAGGGAATATATTATAAGCAAGTCTATTGCAGTTATTGAGAATGCTGCCAAGATAGATGCTGCTATTGAGGAAAAATCTACAGAGTGGAAGATTAGCCGCATTGGACGAATTGAGCTTTCTCTAATTAGACTTGCGGCTTATGAGGCACTTATTGATACTGAGGTTCCTACCAAGGTTGCTATTGATGAGGCGGTTGAATTGGCCAAGAGATATGGACAGCCTCAAAGCTACTCTTTTGTCAATGGTGTTTTAGCGAGATTAGTATGAGTAAACCATCAGTTTATTCAGTAGAACAAGTTAATAGATATATTAAAAACCTTATCTGCCAAGATTTTATGCTTGGCAGAATCTGCGTATTAGGGGAGATTTCTGATTGCAAATATTCTGCGGCAGGACATATATATTTTACGCTCAAGGATGAGAAGAGTAGTATTGATTGTGTTATGTTTTCTAGTGCTGCGAGGAGTCTTAGGTTTAGACTAGAACGAGGCAAGAGTGTCATTGTTAGTGGCCGTGTGGATGTATACGAGGCAAGCGGTAGATATCAGCTATATGCACAGACTATTGAGGATGCGGGAGCTGGAGATTTAAACGCGCAGTATGAGGCTCTTAAGGCGCGTCTCGAGGAGATGGGGATGTTTGCTGAGGAGTACAAGAAGCCTATCCCTAGGTTTATAAGTACCCTTGGGGTTGTCACTGCAGAGACTGGAGCGGTTATTCATGATATTATGACTACGGTGGCTAGACGCAATCCTACGATTCAGATTATTCTTGTTCCTGCTCAGGTTCAGGGCGAGGGGGCTGTAGCTACGATTATTGATGGTATTCACAAGCTGGAGGAATTAGGCGTGGATGCTATGATTGTTGGTCGTGGCGGTGGAAGTATCGAGGATATATGGTGCTTCAATGACGAGGATTTGGCGATGGCGGTGTTTAACTGTTCTGTACCAATTGTATCTGCCGTGGGTCATGAATCGGATTTTACTATAATTGATTATGTAGCGGATAGGCGTGCTGCTACACCTACTGCTGCAGCAGAGATATGTGCATGGTTACTTGATGATACGTTGCTTAGAGTGGATGAGCTGGCGCATGAGATGAGGCGTAGTGTACTTGAACGCGTTGATAGATATCGCAATCGTGTTGATATAGTTCAAGGGAAAATCAAGGCAGGTAGTCCTGTAAATAAGCTTGAGACCAATCGAATCAGAGCTAACGCATATGCTGAGAGGTATCATAATCTTGTAAATCACAAGCTTAGTCAAAATAGTAATAGATTGACTTTGCTGAATGCAGATAGACTGACTGAGTTAATTGAGAGAAAAGTTTTAGTTAATAAAAACAAAATGGCACTTATTGCTGGTCGAATTGATGCATCTTCACCCATGAAAAAATTAGCTAGTGGGTATTCGCTAGTTACTGATGCTAATAATAAGATTGCTAAATATGAAAGTGTTAGTGTTGGTGATGAGCTTACAGTGCATATGCTTGATGGAGACGTTAGAGCAAATGTCACGCAAAAGTTGGAGAGATAAATATGCAAGGCAATTTAGATGATTTAAAGATAGAAGAGCTTTTTACGCTGGCAGAGGATATATCAAAAAGATTAGAAGCAGGCGAAGAATCCCTAGAAGATTCCATAGCAAGCTACGAGCAAGGCATGAAGGTTGTAGCTGCATTAAATGAGAGATTAGACTCAGCAGAAAAGCAGATTAAAATAATATATTCAAACAGTAACGGAGAAATAGATGAGTAATCTTGACATAGAAGCCTTGCTACAAGAAAAACAAGATGAAATAGAGCTAAAAATAAAAGCCTACCTTCCTCCGCTTGGAGGCAATCAAAAAAACATCATGAACGCCATGAACTATAGCGTTCTAGCTGGTGGCAAGAGACTTCGCCCAATAATCATGCAAGAGACCTATAGGGCATTTGGCGGTGAGGCAGACGTTATAGATCCGTTTATCGCGGCAATAGAGATGGTTCACACCTATTCACTTGTTCACGATGATTTACCTGCCATGGACAATGATATGCTTAGAAGAGGCAAACCCACAACCCATGCCAAGTTTGGTGAGGCAATGGGAATACTTGCGGGAGATGGGCTATTAAATATGGCATTTGAGACTGCCGCAATGGCATTCTCAATGGTAGAGACTGAGAATATGCCACTTGTAAGTGAAGCACTATCGACTATGTTCATGAAATCAGGCATATATGGCATGATTGGTGGTCAGGTCATAGATGTAGAGAGCGACAAGGAGAATACACCCCTGGATGAAGATGAGCTTTTAGAGATGTACGAGCTAAAAACAGGTGCACTACTTGAAGCATCATTTATGATAGGTGGGATACTTGCAGGGGCAGATGATGAGGAGATAGAACTGCTCGAAGATATAGGCAAAAATCTAGGACTTGCATTTCAGATAAGAGACGATATTTTAGATATAGTTGGAGATGAAAATGTACTAGGCAAGCCCATTGGCAGTGACGAGAGAGCCGGTAAGCTAACGTATGCAGCAAGAGTTGGCATCGAAGCGGCAGAAAAAAGGATTTTAGAATATACTAATTTGACACTAGCTGCGCTAGAGGGTTTAGATAGAGATACAGCATTTTTAGAAGGATTGGTTAAGCTACTGGTATCGAGAGAAAAGTAGTAGAGTGCAATGATTTTATCAGAGATAGAAAAGACAGGGGATATTAGAAAAATTGACCCTGATGATTATTACATATTAGCAGAAGAAATAAGAGAATTTCTTATAGAGACAGTAGCTGTCCACGGCGGACATCTATCGAGTAATCTGGGAGTAGTGGAGCTTACTATGGCTCTTCATATTGCCTTTGATCTGCCTACAGATAAGCTCATATTTGATGTGGGTCATCAGTGCTATACTCACAAGCTTCTCACAGGTAGAAAGGATGAATTTGCTACCCTTAGAGAGCATGATGGACTATCAGGCTTCCCTAAAAGATGCGAGAGCGAGACAGATATATTTGATACAGGTCATAGCTCGTCATCAATAAGTATGGGGCTAGGACTTGCCTGTGCAAGAGACTTAAAGGGTGAGACCAACAAGGTGGTTGCTGTAATAGGTGATGGTGCACTTACCGGCGGACTAGCATTTGAGGCACTCAATAATGCTGCCAAGCTAAACAGCAATTTTATAATCGTATTAAATGATAATGAGATGTCTATCTCGCACAATGTTGGAGGACTCTCTACTTACCTTGAGGGAATCCGTACCACAGACTCTTATCAGCAGATGAAGGAAAACATATTCGAGAGCTTAGATAAGATTCCTGTATACGGAAAAAAGATGAACGAGAGGCTTGAAAAAGCCAAAAACTCAATCAAGCAGCTAGTAATTCCAGGAATGTTTTTTGAGGATATGGGGCTTACCTATCTAGGTCCAGTAGATGGACATGACATAGATAGAATGGTCTCTATATTTAAGAAAGCGAGTAGGGTAAAGGGACCTGTACTCGTACATGTTATTACAAAAAAAGGAAGTGGCTACCTTCCTGCGGAAAAACACCCCGACAGATATCACGGAACAGGAGCCTTTGATGTGGTAAGTGGCGAGAGCCTGTGCACAGAGGTTGAAGATTCTTATACAGATGTTTTTTCTAAGGTGGTTTGTCATGCAGCAAGCATAGATGAAAAAATAGTTGCAATTACAGCCGCTATGGAGTCTGGAACTGGACTATTAGATTTTCATAGGAATTTTCCTGAGAGATTTTATGATGTGGGGATTGCTGAGGGACATGCTGTTACCTTTGCTGCAGCTCTTGCAACACAGGGCTTTGTGCCAGTATGTGCGATTTATTCGTCCTTTTTACAAAGAGCCTATGATCAGATACTAGAGGATGTGTGTCTGCAAAAGCTTCATGTTATCTTTGCTATAGATAGAGCTGGAATAGTTGGAGCGGACGGACAGACTCATCAGGGAATGTTTGATATATCATACCTTAATTCTATGCCGGGTATGACCATAATGGCACCCATGAATAAATGGGAGCTTAGCGATATGTTTAGACTTGCTATGTCTCTTGATGGACCAGTGGCTATTAGATATCCCCGAGGAGAGGCTAGTAGTAATTTTAAGGAATATCGCTCAAAGGTCAAGCTTGGCAAGGGCATAATGCTAAAAAATGGTAGAGATACGGCGATTCTAGCCCTAGGCTCAATGGTTGATGAAGCCATGAAGGCCGCTAGTGAGCTTGAGGAAAAAGGAATAAGCGTCGCTGTATTTAATATGCGCTTTGCAAAGCCTATTGATTATGACTTATTAGATGCTGTCTCTACAGGCTTTAAGCGAATTATAACCATAGAAGAGGGTGTTAAAATCGGCGGAATGGGTATGATGATAAGAGACTATATGGCGAGCAAATACCCTTGGATTTTGGTTAAGGTTTTGGCGGCAGACGATACCTTTATCGAGCAGGGAAGCGTATCTGAGCTTCGTAATATTTACGGAATGGACAAGGATGCGATTATTAGAGAGATAGATAATTAGATGAGCAAGGAAAGATTAGACGTATTAGTTGTAAATAGAGGCTTGGCGGAATCGAGAGAGAGGGCTAAAACCTACATCATGGAAGGCATTGTCTATGTCAACGGGCAAAAAGAAGACAAGGCTGGCAGCTTTTTCGAGGATTCAGAAGCTACGATTATAGAGATAAAAGGCTCGACGCTCAAATATGTTAGCCGCGGTGGACTGAAGCTTGAAAAGGCAATGAAGACCTTTGATATTTCTCTAGATAACAAGGTGTGCATGGATATAGGTGCATCTACTGGTGGCTTTACAGATTGCATGCTTCAAAACGGTGCAAGTAAGGTGTTTGCAGTTGATGTAGGTTACGGACAGTTTGCCTGGAAGCTTCGTCAGGACGAGAGAGTTGTATGTATGGAAAAGACCAACATACGCTATGTGACTACAGAACAGATTGGAGAGCAGTTAGATTTTGCTTCCTGTGATGTGTCATTTATCTCTCTTTCAAAGGTGCTTCCTGTTGCATTTGAGCTGATAAAGCCTAATGGACAGATGGTTTGTCTTATCAAGCCACAGTTTGAGGCGGGCAAGGATAAGGTTGGAAAGAAGGGCGTTGTAAGAGAGCGGTCGGTTCACAAGGAGGTTATTGACTCGGTTATTTCCTTTGCCAGGACAGATGGATTTTCAATACTAGGACTTGATTTTTCTCCAGTCAAAGGACCTGAGGGCAATATCGAGTATCTTGTATATCTTAAAAGAGAAGCAAATGCAGCTGATGCATTGACTATTGATTTAGCTATAGATTCTGATTTAGTTGTAGAAAAAGCCCACGAGGCACTGGACAAATAAAATGAAGAGATTTTTTGTTTACAGTAATGAGTACAAGGACAGCGACCTTGCGCTTGCGAATAGAATAAAAAGCTATATTGAGAAAAAGGGCGGAAGCTGTGATATTGGGGCAATTGGAAGCTTCAAGTGTCAGCCTGAAAAATGCTTTTCAGATGTAGTTAGTCCTGATACACAGCTTATATTTGTAATCGGTGGAGATGGCTCACTTATTCGTGTTGCTTCTGCTACAGAGGCTTTGGGGATTCCTCTAATAGGAGTGAATCTTGGCACGCTTGGATATATGTGTGAGCTTGAAGAGAATGGTCTAGAAGCTGATATAGACCGTATTATGGACGACGAATACGAGATTGAGAGTAGGATGAGACTGGTTTCTGGTGATAACACATCGCTTAATGATGTAGTTATTCATCGTCCCACAGACCAGTCCGTAATCAAGCTCACTATTTCTGTCAATGGCTTGTTTTTACAGACCATTGAGGGAGATGGAGTAATAGTCTCTACTCCAACAGGCTCTACAGGCTACAATATGTCGGCAGGTGGACCCATTGTAGATCCCAAAGCGAGAATGATACTTATTACACCTATCAATTGTCATTCAATGTATTCAAGGAGTATTGTTCTAGGTGCTGATGATGAGATAACAATAGATATGTGTTCAAGGTCATCACTAGGGAGTGAAGAGGCAACCGTTAGCTTCGACGGTGTTGAAAAGCTTAGTCTTTTTCCTGGAGACAGAATTAAAATCAAGGCACATGATTCTGATTTTAAGATGTTAAAGCTATCCAAGCTAAGCTTCCTTGAGATTCTTAGAAAGAAGTTTTCTTAGACCTATACGGGGGTAGGGTCAAAGGAGAAATATGTTACAGAGTTTATATGTAAAAAATCTTGCTCTAATTGATGAAAACGAATTAGAGCTAAAAGAGGGCTTTAGTATTCTATCTGGAGAGACCGGTGCGGGAAAGTCGATTATCATTGATTCTATTTCCTTTGCTTTAGGCGAAAAGGTAGATAAATCAATGGTGAGAGATAGTAGTATTCCGGCTCTCGTTCAGCTTGTTTTTACTGATGTATGTAAGGAAGCCAAGGCTTTTCTTGAAGAAAATGATATAGAGCTTTCAGATGAGATTATTCTGACACGCAAAATTACTGATTCTAAAACAGTTGCCAAGATAAATGGTGAGAGTGTCACAGCTACAAAGCTTAGAGAATTAGCAGCTCTTCTCATTGATATTCATGGACAAAGTGAGCATCAGTCACTGCTAAAAGGCTCAACTCATATTGGATATGTAGATGGCTTTGCTGGTGTTGAGATTGATGAGGTAAAAAAAGAGGTTTCTAAGCTGTTTTCTGAGTATAAAAAGCTAACGCACAC
Source organism: Lachnospiraceae bacterium (assembly GCA_045600305.1). Lineage (GTDB taxonomy): Bacteria > Bacillota > Clostridia > Lachnospirales > Lachnospiraceae > JAZRXQ01. The sequence continues at coordinate 4,737 of JAZRXQ010000105.1, read as the reverse complement.
CTTAGATGAGATGAAGGGTGATGAGGAGCTTCGAAATAGAGAAAAATCATTTTTAGAATACGAGATAAATGAGATTACAGAAGCTTCCCTTAATATCGGAGAGGATGATAGCTTAGAGGAAGAGTATAGGCTTCTTACTAATTTTTCAAAAATATATGAGAGCTTAGCTTCGGTATCAAGGCTAACAGGAGATAGAGGGGCATTAGATAATGTGAGCTTGGCGATAAAAGAGCTTACACCAGTTGCAAATCTTGATGAGAGACTAGAAAATCTTCTTGCATCTCTTGTTACTACAGAGGATTTACTATCTGATTTCAATAGAGAGCTTAATCGCTGCTCTGAGGAGATGGTATTTGATGAGGCAAGATTTTCTGATGTCGAGAGACGTCTTAATCTTATAAATGGATTAAAAAGCAAGCACGGTGGAAGTATAGAGGCTATTTTACGTGCTCTTGAAGAAAAACAAGTTAGATTAGAATTTTTAGAAAACTATGAGGAGAACCTGTTAAAGCTTCAGGCTGAGATAAAGCAGGCTTCTAAAAGGCTTGAGGATAACTGCAATATTCTTTCAGGCATTAGAAAAAAAGCTGCGAAGGCTTTGGAAGCTGAGATGATTGAATCCTTGAAGGAGCTTAATTTCCTTCAGGTGAGCTTTGAGATAAGGCTTGATAAATGCGACATTTCTTATAATGGCGCTGATAATTGTTCTTTTATGATAAGCTTAAATCCCGGTGAGGAATTGAAGCCGCTTACAAGCGTGGCTTCTGGCGGAGAATTATCGAGAATAATGCTTGCGCTTAAGGCTAGCCTTGCAAAAAATGATTCTATTGCTACACTGATTTTTGATGAAATCGATACAGGTATTAGTGGAGTGACTGCACAGATGGTTGCAGCTAAGCTTTTAAAGCTTGCAGGTAATCATCAGGTGATTTGTATTACACATTTGCCCCAGATTGCGGCTAGTGCAAGTAATAATTATTTTATTGAAAAGAGTGTAACAGAGGGCAAGACAATTACATCTGTTAGACTTTTATCAGAGGATGAGAGAGTATTAGAGCTGGCTAGAATGTTGTCAGGTTCAGATATATCAGAGGCTGTTTTAGAGACAGCAAGACAGATGCTACATAATAACAAGATTTGAGGGTGGTAAGATGACAAAGGTTTTATTTGTAACTTCAGAGGCGGTACCTTTTATTAAAACTGGTGGACTTGCAGATGTTGCGGGCTCACTTCCCAGGTATTTTGACAAGAAAAAATTTGATGTTAGAATCATAGTTCCCAAGTATGCGTGTATGGATGATATGTACAAGCTTGGGCTCAAATTTCACTCACATTTTTATATTTCCCTGGGTTGGAGAAATCAGTATGTAGGGGTGCTTGAGACAGTTCATGAGGGCATACATTATTATTTTATTGATAATGAATTTTATTTTGCAGGACCTCAGCCCTATCATGCTTTACATGAGGATATTGAGAAGTTTGCATTTTTCTCAAAGGCAGCTCTTGTAGCAGCTGATGTTATAGGCTTTGGACCAGATATTATTCATTGTCACGACTGGCAGACTGGAATGGTTCCTGTTTTCTTAAAAGCATTTTTACCTGAGTTTCCTAGCCTTGCCAAGGCCAAGACTATCATGACCATTCATAATCTTCGTTTCCAGGGTAGATGGATGATTGATGCTATAAAAAATCTTACAGATTTACCGGATGATTATTTTACACCTGATAAGCTTGAGATTTATGGAGAGAGCAGCTTCCTAAAGGGTGGAATCGCCATGGCAGATGCAGTTACTACAGTTTCTCCTACTTATGCAAATGAGATTACTACACCTGAGGGCGGTGAGGGCTTTGATGGATTACTCAAGTCTAGACGCGACGAGGGAAGACTATATGGAATAATAAATGGAATAGATGTGGAAGATTTTAATCCTGCCACTGACCCTTATATTTACAAGAACTTTGATATTACCGATTGGAAGAAGGGAAAAGCTTCCAATAAGGTTGCTCTTCAGAAGGAACTGGGGCTTCCTGTTGATGAAGGCTGCTGTATGATTGGTTGGATATCAAGACTTACCAATCAAAAGGGCTTTGATCTCTTGGCTTATGTTATGGATGAACTGATGTCTGGTACAAGGGTGCAGCTCGTTGTTCTTGGTACAGGAGAAAAAGAGTATGTGGATATGCTCAAGTATTTCCAGGACAGATATCCTGATAAGCTAAGCGTCAACGTATATTATTCAGAGGGAATGGCGCACAAGATTTATGCTTCAGTTGATGCGTTTTTGATGCCTTCGTTATTTGAACCCTGTGGTCTTAGCCAGCTAATGAGCTTTAGGTATGGAACTATTCCTATTGTAAGAGAGACTGGTGGACTCAAGGATACGGTTGAGGCATATAATGAGTACGAAAAGACTGGTTCAGGCTTCTCTTTTGCCAACTTCAATGCTCATGAGATGCTTGGCGTTATATATTATGCTCTTCAGATTTATTATGATGAGCGTGATGATTGGGATAAGATGGCAGAAAATGATATGAAGCTTGATTATTCATGGAAATCCTCTGCAAGACAGTATGAAAAGCTATATGTGGATTTGTTAAAATAAGAAAAAATATAGACCTTATCACTTTTGATGATAGGGTCTTTTTTTGCTTGCACATTTAACAATTTTGTAATAAAATAGAGCAGATAGTGGGCACCTGTAGTCTAATGGATAGAACACAGGACTCCGACTCCTGCAATGCGGGTTCGATTCCCACCGGGTGCATTTAATTATTGGGGAATAAAAGGGATTTACAAAGGAGAAATGATATGAGTAAAAAAAGACGTCATACACAATCCAATAAAAATAACGTTAATACTAATAGAAGTAACACTAGTTCTTCTAAGGAGGTTACAGCTGTTGATGCAGCTGAGTTTTTAGCAAACGCCAGGAGGTCGCTAGAAGAGGTAGAGGCTAATATTGGCAAGGAGCCTAAGGAGGCCTATGTTCCTATTATGGAAAATGGTGAGAGGGCAAAAGCTCCTTCCTCTGTATCTATGGCTGCTCCAAAGGTTACACAGACTACATCGCTTCCAGTTGATGCAATAAAGGAGGCTGTCGGAGTTATATATGATAATAGTGTAGAGGAGGAGCCTATTAAAAAGACCTTCCAACGAGAGATACCTAAGCCTGGAAAATACGAAGAGCCACCTACCTTTGGAGATACTGTTTTAGGTGTATTAGGTGTAGCGGGTTCTTTTATTGCTAAGCATAAGAGATATTTTATAGCAGGAGTTTTATTTATTGGAATAGTAGTAATCGTTGGACTTACTGCAAGGCTTAGGAATGAAAACCTAGGTGGAGTCTCAAATATAGTTGATGATAGTACTGATCCTGTTAATCCTGACGAGATAGATATAATGGCAGGGGTACGTCTTCCCTATGAGGAGGATGCATATCCTGAGATTAATTCACTTATTAATTCTTATTATATTGCATATGCTGCCGCTGATACAGAGGGAGTAGAAAGATGTGCTATTCCTGTATCTGATACAGAAAAGAGCTATATAGCACTTATTGGACAGTACTTAGAGAGCTATGACAATTTAAAATGCTACACCAAGAAGGGTGCAAAGGAGGGAGATTACCTTGTGTCTGCATATGTAGATATGAGATTTGACGGTATTGTAACTGCTGCTCCCGCTTTAGATTTCTTCTATTTGACAACTGATGAGACTGGAAGACTTTTCATTGATAATGCGTATAGCCACTTCAATCAGTCTAATATGGAGATATCTACACAGTCTGATATTCAAAGTGTTATAAAGGAATTTGATAACCAAGAGGATGTTATTGCACTCAAGGATGAGGTTCAGGCAAAATATGATGCCGCTCTTTTAGATGATGCAGACCTTAATGATATGGTTACATCTACACTTCCTAATGCCATAAGTGCTTGGGTTGCTGCTCTTACTGATGCAAATGAGGAGCCTACAGTTGAATCAATTACTGCAAGAGCCAAGTCCAATGTCAATGTCAGATCAGGTCGTGGAACTGGCTATGACAGAATCGGAAGCCTTGAGGAAAATCAGGAGATTGAGGTCATTGCCGGAACAGATGAAAATGGTTGGGTAATGGTTATCTATAATGGTGAAAACGGCTTTGTCATGAGAGAGTTCCTTGATTTTGTAGATGAGTCAGCAACAGGTGATTCTTCAGAAGGATCGGATACATCTTCTGAGAGTGAAGGTCGCAAGATGACTGTCAATGATGCATTTAATATTCGATCGATGATGACTACAGAGTCTGATTTGATGGGAACAACAGAGCCTGGCGATGAGATAACTATTATTCTTGATTATGCTGAGGGTTGGACCAAGGTTAAATGGAAAGAGAAGACGGGATATATAAAAACAGACCTTCTCTATTAAATATACATGGAATGTAGAATCAATAAATATCTGTCGCAGGTTGGATTTTGCTCTAGACGAGAGGCAGATAAGCTAATTGAAGATGGAAGAGTTTTTGTAGATGGTAGCTTAGCTACCCCTGGCATGAAGCTTTGTGGGACTGAAGAGATTAAGGTAGATGGGAAATTAGTCTTAGTAGAATCCACTGAGCCAATTGTTTTGCTTTTTAATAAGCCTAAGGGATTAGTGTGTTCGACAGTTTCTTCAAAGCATGAGGGGATTAGTGTAGTTGAGTACATAGATTTCCCAGAGAGAGTATATCCTGTGGGAAGACTTGACAAGGATTC
>JAZRXQ010000104.1:0-11183 GCA_045600305.1 Lachnospiraceae bacterium | reverse complement strand
TTAGTGATTTTTACATTCTTAAGATGGATAACTGCCAGACAATTTCTGAAATATCAAAGCTTCACGATATGATGTGTATTGAGATGTGTACTGAAATGAACAAAATACGAAGCAGCCAGATTCTTTCAAAGCCAATTGTTCTTTGCATCGATTATATTTACAGTCATATCCATTATAGAATTACAATTAAAGAGCTTGCTGAATACCTTGAGCTTTCAGAAAGCTATCTTTCTAAGCTTTTTCATAAGGAAATGGGACTTCCTCTCAGCCAGTATATTACTGATTTAAAAATAGAGAAGGCTAAGAATCTTCTGCAGTATTCCGACTATAACATCGTTGATATTGCAAATTACCTATCCTTCTCTTCGCAAAGTCATTTTATTCAGGTTTTCCAAAAAAAGATGGGGATGACTCCTCACAAATTCCGTACGAAAAACTTCCGTTCGGATTGGGAGAAGATGTCCCCACCTATCCTATAAATCAAGCTCCTATAAATCAAATAAATATTCGAATTTATATTGGTCGTACTCCCATTTACATGGTGAGTACGATTTCTGTATTATCAGTCATTGCAGACTCTGGTACATAGTTACCCTCAAGCTTAGCACCATTTACAATAAGCTCCTGACATCCAGACTCCTTGTGATCTGGGTTCTTAACTGTAATGTGAAGCTTCTTTCCTCTGAAGACCTTCTCAATTTCAAGACCATCCCAGTCCTTAGGAATAGAAGGTGCAATCTTAAGACCAGTAAGATCAGGTCTCATTCCAAGAATACCCTCTACAGAACCTACCATAATTGTTGAAGCTGTTCCTGTAAGCCAATGTACGTGACTTCTTCCGAAGTGTGGACTATCCTTACCCTCTGTAAACTGTCCATAGCAGTATGGCTCAAGCTTTCTAACGTCTGCACACTCATTCTGCTTAGCAGGTGAGTTCTCAATATAATACTCAAATGCTCTCTCTCCATGACCCATAAGAGCCTCTGCAAGGATAATCCATCCCTGCGACTGAGAGAAGATACCAGCATTCTCCTTAACACCAGCATTATAAATTACTGCAAGTGCTCCCTCAAATGCATGTGCATGATATGGTGGATCCATAAGAACTGCACCAAATTTTGTATTAAGTCTATCGTGTACATTATCAAGGGCCTTGTTAGCCTGCTCTTCGCTTGCATAACCACTGATTACAGCCCAGCTCTGTGGGTTAAGCCACATATTAGCCTCTGGTGCTGTTCTCTCACCGATTGTCTCACCAGCCTCTGTATATCCACGAATAAATCTATCCTCGTTCCAGCAGAACTCCTCGATTATATCTCCAAGCTTCTTCTGACTTTCCTCAAGGTATGCTACATAAGCATCATCCTTCTTATATGCTGCAAACTCCTTTAAAATGCTCATTGCATAGAAGAACTGTAATGCAACGAATGAAGACTCACCATTAGCACCAAGACGAAGACAATCGTTCCAGTCAGCGTAAAGACCAGCTGGCATTCCGTGTGGTCCAAGGTGATTCATAGAGAAGTCGATAGCTCTCTTAAGATGCTCGTATACTGTTCCCTCATCCTTGTTAGCAAATGGAATTACTTCGTCAAGGAATGCAAGATTTCCTGACTCAGCAACATACTTGTATACTGTAGGGAAGAGCCACATTGCGTCATCTGCTCTGTATGCAGGATGACCTGTCTCTTTAACGTATGAAGCATCATCTGGTGTATCCTCATGTCCAGCATTGTGTGTAAACTTAACAAGAGGAAGCCCTCCACCGTTGTCAACCTGCGCTGAGAGCATGAAGCGAATCTTTTCTGCTGCCATCTCGGGCTCCAGGTGGATAATTCCCTGAATATCCTGAACAGTATCTCTGTAGCCATATCCATTTCTAAGTCCACAGTAAATATATGATGCTGCTCTTGACCATGTAAAGGTCATAAAGCAGTTGTATGCATTCCAGGTGTTAATCATAGTGTTGAACTCTTCACTAGGAGTATTAATCTGGAAATGTTCGAATCTAGCATGCCAGTGAGCTATTAAATCCGCCAACTCCTTTTCACATACAGATACGTCCTTGTATGCATCCATAAGTGCTGCTGCCTCATCGTTCTGCTTCATTCCAAGAATAAATGCTATCTCCTTGGTCTCACCAGCGGCTAACTCAATAACAGTTGAAAGTGCTCCACAATGATTCTCATTGTAGCTTAAGATATTTCCTAAATCTCCGTTAATTACACCAGCGGGAGCCTTGTAGCTACCATATGCCCCTAAAAATCCGTCCTTGTCTCCACAATATGAGCTAACCTCTGCTCCTGCAAGTCCAAAGATTCTATCTGTAGCAGTCTTATTATCAATCTCGCCCTCAAGACCCTCGAGATTTCCGTGAACGGTATGACGAATGCGATTGCCCTCAAAACGAGTTCTACCAATGAAAAGTGAATACTGAAGATTTACCTGATCCTGCTCGTAATTGCAGTTATTGGTAAACTCAGCGTATCCTGTGATAGTAAGACTTCTCTTGGTATCGCCTGTATTTGTAACTGAAAGCTTCCAAATCTCATGCTCTGCATCAAGAGGAACATAGTAGAGCGCCTCAGAGTGAATACCTGAATAGTCAGCCATAATGTTAGTATATGCTGTTCCGTGATGGCACTCGCTCTTGTAAGAATCCAAATCCTTGCCAACAGGCTGCCATGAAGCAGACCAGAAATCCTTGCTATCATTATCTCTTAAGTAGATATAACGACCAGGCTCATCAAAATTATTGAAAACATAACGGAGAATTCTTCCGTTAGCTCCTGACTTTGCAAAGCTGTAGCCACCCGCGTTGTTAGATACAATTGCACCGTAAAGAGGTGAACCTAAATAATTAACCCAAGGCTTAGGAGTAGCAGGATTTGTAACTACATACTCTCTTTTTTTATCATCAAAATATCCGTACTGCATTTTATTTTCTCCCTTATTATTTAATGGTGCCTCCACCATTTATAAACCCATTTCGTAGATGGCGTCGGCGTAGGTCATCAGAAACCCCTATTGACAATTAATTTCTATAACATGCTTGCTTGTATCTAATGCATCAAGTGTTGCCTTATCCATAACAGCCTTGGCACCCTCGAGCTTAAATACTTCCTTGCCATCAACAGTAGCACTCTTAATCTCGTACTCTCCGTACTCTTTCTTATCCTTATTGTAAATAATCACCTCTATGGGCTTACCCATAAAGTTAAGAGTCATACTTGCCTTGCCCTCTGCGTCGAACTGGCTAGGCATGAGCTTGGGAGCAATTGTGAGCTGTCCCATCTCTCCCTTGATTCCGTATACCTCTGTCACCATTGTGAGAAGGAACCAGCTAGCTGCACCTGTAAGGTAGTGATATAAGCCTCTTCCCTCTGCGTCGAAATACTCGGGAATACCAGGATAAATCTTACTTGTCTCAAAATTAAGTGCTGTTCTTGCTAATGTATTAAGTGCCTTATGACCTTCCTTTGCAAAGCCTCTCTGGTACAATGCATTTGCGTACATAACTGTCATGTGTGAGAATACTGCGCCGTTTTCCTTCTCGCCATAAGCAAATCCAAACATACGGCCCATGTTATACTTCTCTTCATGGAAATTAGTGTTGAGTCTGTATCCACCGATTTCCTCTCTATATAAATATTTGTCAGCACTCTTGCAAATACTCTTTATCTGCTCCTCTTCAGCAGTCTTACTCATAATAGTAAATACCTGACCTGTGAGCATCATGCGAACATCGTCGCCCTTGTAGCCCTCAACAGCCTGACCATCGTTGTCATAGTAGCTATTGAACCAGCCCTCGCCGTCGCCCTGGATCCACTCAGTTTTTCTGATATGCTCCATAATCCAGTCAGATTTCTCCTGAAGGTCGGCAGCAAGCTTTTCTACAGAGACTTTGACAACATTTCCGCTTACATTATGCATACAAGCTGATGTATACTCGTCGAGCTTTGCTTTCTTAGCCTCAATATCATCATAATCTACTCCGCCAGAGATAAGGGTCTCTATGCTGTCAAGTAACTCAATATCATTCCATCCGTAATTTTTCTTAAGTGTGAGTAAAAGCTCTGAAAGCTGTCTTAAGTTTCCAGCATATGCCGCTGTAAATGCTACACTCTCTCCGCGGTCTGCTGCCATATCAATAGCATCATTCCAGTCTGCACCACGAAGTCTCATGTGATTGTGCTCGCCAACCTCGTAGAATGCGCATAAATTTTCTAATAAAATATGCTCAAATACTGTTCCCTCGTATACTGCACCAGCCTCATTTTTCTGCTGAACACCATATGCGCTGTCCCATTTTTCATCAAGCTTGGTTCCGCGCATGCACTGCTCGTCCTTGAAATAGGCTGCTTTTTCTCTAAGTACATCTACATCTCCTGTCTGGTTGATGTAGAGCATTGTTGTGATAAAGGGCCAAAGTCCATGATCCATCCAAACTCTGGCGATACCATTACGATCTGCTATGAACTCTCCAGGGTTTGAACCGATGATTGTTGCATTAGTTCCATCTATTCTAACTCCGCCATAGTTCTCAACGATCATTTTCCTAACATCGCCAGGATCCATGATGAGAAGTGAGAGACAATCCTGCCAGAGGTCTCTCCAGCCTCTTCCTCCGCGACCATAATCGTGATGAGGAAGGAAGGAACATCCAAACACTCTTCTTAAATAAGGCTGGAAGCTTACCCAACGCATGAGTCCGTCCATTGCGGCATCACCTGTATAACAAGAGACGTTTACCTTATTTGTCCAATACTTGATAAGCTCGTCAAGGGCTTCGTCTACCTTAGCTGCTGTGCTGAACTTGTCAACTGCTGCATCAATAGAAGCTCTGTCACTTGTGATTCCCATGACTACTGTGTACTCAACACTCTCGCCAGCCTGTAGAGTAACCTTCTCGAATCTAAGTCCTCCAAGAGCTTCCTTGCCCTCTGCTGTAGAGCCAGCAGGAACTCCAGGTACGTTCTTAATCACTGCGTAAGGACGAGTAAGTGTTCCACCCTCTCCGATAAACTTGTCTACTAATGTATAAAAGCTCTCTGGTGCCTGTCCCTGACCAGTAACTCCACATACAAAATATGTTAATTCATTTTTTCTATGTCCACGCTCATCAAATGAAAGTGTGGGCTTAACCAAAACACCATTTTTTGTAGCCTCTATGCGGTGAAGCATGGCTGTAACATGTCTGTGGTCACGAATGTTGTCTGCACTTCTGCCATAGATTGGCACTGCTACGATAGGTGTGATAGTCTTAGCCACATCAGCAGAATTCTTAATCTGAATCTTCATGATCTCCACATCAGTTCCTACTGGTGAAAAATCTGTAATATAAGCTGTCAAGCCATATTTCTTAGATTCTCTTGTAAGTGTCTGCCACATGAAGCCTGCAGTAATATTGCTCTCGTCCTGTTCATCTGTGAACTTCTTGTTCTCTTCTTCTGCAGATGCACCGACAGCTGACCATGCGCCCTGTCCCTCGACCTGAACCCATACATTGCGTACGCTGCGATTATTGTGCAGGTTCATTTCGCTAACAGGCTCTAATAGAAATGCATTTTGATTCCATTTTGCATCTCCACCCATGTTAGGTGTAACTGAGCTCTTGAGCCCTAGCTCATTTGCTACTGGAAAATAAAGACCACTGTAGTTTTCTGGTCTGTCTAACGAGAATACCTCATTCTCCTTCATCTTGATCACTGACATAATTTTTTCCCCCTAATTATTAGCACGGAACACTTTATGGTGCGTGCTTGTAGTGACTTTTTTATTGTTGAGACGATATTATCACTTACTACTGATTAATTTTGTCCATTTTATTACTTTTTTGATGTTTTTCTAGCATGTTATCATGACAATTTATTCCCTAAATTATCGTAAATCACATCACCATTTGTCAGATAATAATCACCCGACAATATCATCTCCTTGTACTCTGCAAGGGACTTAATTCGCTTATTGAAAAGCACTCCTCCCCCAAAAAGATTAGTGGAATGTATATCTGAGCCTGCTGTCATAGGTAAATTTTTTTCGTGTGCGTAGTGGATTGCTCTTGCGTCAAATTCTGGATTATTGTGACTTTCGCTCTTGTGACAGGAATGAGTTGCGTTTATTCCCTCTACCGCATCCACATAATCTGGATATAGCCTGATTTCAGGTATATACCACTCTTCTCTATAAGGATGCGCCTGAACGACCATCCCCCCAGCAGAATGAATCAGCTCATACTGCTGCTCCACTGTAGCCTCCCAAATCTCTGGATGTCCCTTCATCCATTCAGGAGTAATGCCATATATCAAAAACTCGGTTCCGTTAAAACCGGCCTCGTATCCCCAAAATACATCCAAATCATTTTGGTCTCCATATTCCTTTGCATGCTCGTAGCCTTTTATAAAGGCGTCCACATATTCATTCCAAGGTAAAGACCTATCCACACAACTATTTCCACCCCAATTGTGTTCTGTGACAATTATACCTGCGTAGCCATATTCCTTTGCGGCTTTAGCCATCTCATACCCCGAATTGTTGCCACAAGCGCTTCCTTCATTTGTGTGTAAATGTGTCTCGTACAGGTATTTATACTCTCCATATGTAAGAATGCTCATCGTATCCTCCTGACTCGTTTTTTACAAATATTCTATTTTTCCCAAATATGCCTTGGCACATTTTGCGGCTTTATTAGGGTAGACATATCCATTTTTTTCTGCAAGCTCTCTTGTCAGTTCCTCAAATAGACTATTTGTAGCCTTTAGTGCATTCAATATATCTGTTTTTTCATAATGAGCAAAGCATTCCCTTAATTTGCTACTTATATTCTCTCCTGCCCATTTATCAATGAATCTACCATCATGCCACACATCCTTGCCTTCGATTTCGTAACAGTACAATTCGATTGCTTTGAGAAGATAATTCTTTAAATATGCATCCACACACATCTTTGCGGACCATAATTCGCCTCGAAGTAGCTTTTTACTGGCCCAGATATTGTGAAAATAAAAGTCATTTACCAGGTTATCAAATTCTTCCTCCGTCATTTCAGGCTTTGAGGTGCCCGGTTTCACATACTGGTTTATCTTCTCATCAAATGAACAGGCATCATACAGTATGTTATATCCTCTATTCATAACCCAGCTTGCAACACCTGTCTCAAGAGCTTTGGTAAATTGCTCTGGAGTAAAGATGATCATATCCACATCCTTATCCTCGTCGTATATGCACCTTCTCTCCTTGCCTCCGCCTAGAGTGGGCTCAATAAAGGATATATTCACTTCACCAAGCTTTTTCGGATACTCGCCAGAATACCATTTTTCGGTGTCTGCGCTAACAATAATCAGGTCTAAATCTGAGTATTCGTCTGCTTTTACGGTTTCTCTAGTAGATGAACCTATTGCAACGATTGCTTTTATGTCCTCATCTTGATTAGCATATTTAATTATTTTATCCTTAATGTCTACATATCTATCCATAACTTCCTCCACTAACCCTCTAATTTCTAAAAATTTTCTTTGAATTATTATAATGATTATAATACAGCGTTTCCCTAAAGAAAAGCTCCCAGATTTCTCTAGGAGCTTAGTCTTTATATTCCTGCTTATTAGTTTTCTTCAGATGAAGCACTTGGATCATATTCTAATATATCCCCAGGCTGACAATTTAATACATCACAGATGGCTTCCAACGTTGAAAATCTGATGGCACTAATTTTCCCTGTTTTCATTTTTGAAAGGTTGACGTTGGATACGCCGACTTTTTCTGATAGCTCATTGAGACTCATTTTTCTATCCGCCATTACGCGGTCTAGTCTAAGTATTATCTTTCCCATATGCGCCTCCTATAATGTCTCGTCTGATTCCTGCTGAAGCATAGCACCATACTTAAAAATAAAGGTAAGGGCTAAAATCAGAAGAACGACTATTATAACTGCAAAATCTAATGTAAACGATACCTGATAACTTCCAGTTATTATTGCATTGCTTACACTTTCTGTGAGTGACGAAAGAAAAGCGAAAGGAATAATTGAAATCGCAGCATTTCTAAGACCTATAATAACATCATTTTCGAAAGGCGACTGGCAGTTTTTAAGTTTTTTGAAGAAAAGTCCAATAAATGTAAGAGCTATAAAGGCAGCCACACAGGTGATAAATCCTATAATTATAATATTTGAAATATCCTTAAGGGATGTGTACCCATCGTCTGCGCTATGAACTTGTATATTTATAATATTGCCTTCGACAGATGCTTCTATTGCCTCCATTCTCGTGTTACCAAGTGATAATCGTCCACCTTCATTGAGTCTGTCAACCTCTTTTTCTATTTCTATTGCTTCCTGTTCAGTAATAGGGTCATCAAGTAATGTGCTATCTACAGTAACACTTACATCTCCGCCCAATTTCATCTTGATAGCATCTTCTGGTAATACACAAAGTGCGATAGCTCCGATAAGACTTAATACTGCACCCACGCCTACCAAAGCGCGAAGTACAATTGAGATAATGTAGGCAACCTTGCCTGTGGTATTGATTCTTTTGATTGCATTTTCCTTCATAATAGTACATCTCCTTTGCTTAACATTTAATGTTTTTGATGTTATTGTTAATGTTTTACATAAGTGATTTAATGTTTATCGATAACACATGTTAGATGCAATATATCACCACAAAAAATGTTTGTCAACAACTTTTTATCGAAAAACATTAAATAGTTGATTTTTGCATATAAAAAACGCCTACTAGTCATCTGACTAATAGGCGTTAAATATTTCACTTGGCTGAGATTCGCGAAAAATCGCTCTCCACTTCGTTTCGTTTGCGGTTTTTCGCTCTCATAAAATTTGCAAGCAAATTTTATTCGCAAACATAAGGCATCAATGCTACGTGTCTTGCTCTCTTGATTGCGCTTGTGAGCTCTCTCTGATGCTTAGCACAGTTTCCTGTGATGCGGCGAGGAAGAATCTTTCCACGCTCAGAGATGTACTTCTTAAGTCCGTTTACGTCCTTATAATCGATAGTTGCGTTCTTTCCGCAGAATACGCAAACCTTCTTTCTTCTGTGCATAGGGCGTCTCTTTGCAGGTGCACCCTCTGTCTTATTAAAAGGCATATCTTTTCCCTCCTGTCAATTTAGTTGAAGGGCAAATCCTCTCCTATACTCTCAGGAATATTCATAAATCCATCTGCCTGGGGAGCGGGAGCAGGTGCGAAGCCTCCGTCAGACTGGCCACCGCCAAATCCTCCAAAGCCATCACCGTTGCCCTGTGAATTCTTGCTCTCAGCAAACTCCTGATCCTCTACGACAACATCTGTTGTGTATACCTTCTGTCCATCCTTATTAGTATATGAACCAGTCTGGATACGTCCTGTTGCTAATATCTTCGTACCCTTCTTGAGGTACTTCTCAGCGAACTCTGCGCTCTTACCAAAAGCTACGCAATTGATAAAATCTGCTGTCTGCTGGTCTGAACCACCCTCACTGGTACGTGCGAATCTTCTGTCTACTGCGAGTGAATATCTTGCGACCTGAGCATTCTGTCCTTGTCTAATCTCAGGATCGCGGGTCAAACGACCCATCAAAATAACTTTGTTCATTAATTATCTCCTAATCTTCGTCTACGCGAACGACAAGGAAACGAAGAACGTTATCCATAATACGGATATTCTCTTCAATGCTAGCAGGTGCTTCGGGAGCTGCATCGAAGTGGATGAAGTAATAGAAACCTTCGTTCATTTTCTGAATCTCATAAGCAAGTCTCTTCTTACCCCACTCGTCTGTGTCAGTAATAGTTCCGTTGGCACGAACAATATAGTCCTTTACCTTGTCAACTACTGCAGTTCTGACATCATCCTCGATCTTTGCGTTCACTACGAGTGCTAATTCATACTTGTGCATCGTTTTTTACCTCCTTTTGGACTCTGGCCCACCGAACAGTGATCATTGGTGAGCAAGGAATAATATATCACGAGACGACATAATATCACGGAAATGCAAGTATTTCAAGTGTTTTTTCAACTTTTTTGCATTTTCATTTATATAATAAGAAATCATTCGTTCTCGGACCTTTATCATAGCAGCGCGTTATAAATATCTCTTTTGCTGACGCCTCTGTCCTTGGCAACCATTTTCATGGCCTCTTTTCTATCTATCCCCTGCTGCTCATAGAGTGCCATATGCTCTTCTATACTCATCGACAAAAAGCTCTCTTGCCTATCTTTTTCTAGAATCTCCCTGTCTATTCCATGTATTACTAAGACATATTCACCCCTCGGTTCATTGTCTTTGTAATAATTTACGACATTTTCAATTGTCGTTTTTGTCATTTCTTCGTGTTTCTTGGTTAATTCACGACAAATTGAAATCTCTCTATTACCGAGTGCCTTTAGGAGCTCATCTAGAGTATCCTTGAGGTGATGAGGAGCCTCATATAAAACTATTGTCCTTGTCTCATCCTTGAGCTCCTCTAAAATCTTGGCTCTTTCTTTTTTGTCTCTAGGAAGAAATGCCTCAAATGCAAAACGCCTAGTCGGTTGACCTGACATAATAAGTGCATTCACACATGCTGCTGCCCCAGGTACCGGAATTACTCTGATGCCAGCATCAATTGCTTGCCTAACCAGTTCCTCTCCGGGGTCTGATATCCC
Organism: Lachnospiraceae bacterium; assembly: GCA_045600305.1. Lineage (GTDB taxonomy): Bacteria > Bacillota > Clostridia > Lachnospirales > Lachnospiraceae > JAZRXQ01. The sequence continues at coordinate 541 of JAZRXQ010000104.1, read as the reverse complement.
TGGAGTTCCCGCATCCGTAATGAGTGCAATATCAACTCCGGCTCTAAGCTTTCCGACAAGCTCCACCGCTTTATCGTACTTGTTGAACTCATGATAGGAGGTCATTGGTGTCTTGATTTCGAAATGATTTAGTAGCTTGATAGAGTTACGCGTATCCTCTGCTGCTATCAGATTCACCTCTCCCAGTATCCTCACCGCTCGAAATGTCATATCCTCTAGATTTCCAATCGGAGTGGCAACCAAATACAGTGCTCCTGTTTTTTTAATATCCATAAATATCGTAAATCTCCCTTGTGTACTTGCCTGCCTCTTCATATACTATCAGAGGTTTTTCTACTGTGAGTCCCGATTTTGCCCCTCGCGTACCCTCAATCAGAACCATATTAGGTTCTTTGTCTACGTAAGGATATACCAGCTTCATTCGTTTTGGCTCTATTTTGTAATCGTGCATAAGTGTAATAATCTCCGCTAAACGGAAGGGCCTATGTACCATATAAAATCGTCCCCTGGGTTTTAGGAGTTTAGCGGACTCCCTAATAAC
>JAZRXQ010000103.1:0-42336 GCA_045600305.1 Lachnospiraceae bacterium | reverse complement strand
TTCTAGCCGAGGAATTAGGAAACGTTCTTGGAAGAGCTTTTAGGCTACAGAACATATTTGTATCTAATATGGCAGCTGCGATTCGTCACGAAAATAGATATGATCCAGCAGATGTGTTGACTGAAGGGGAGGAAGCCATTTCGCGATTCAATCCACCTGCGGTTCCGCCAAGACCAATTAGACATTTGAGCAGGGCGCAGAAGAAGGCGGAGAAAAAACGCTTTAATACCGTTATGGAAAAAACGATAGATGATATGAAGGGCTTGAATGTACAGTACACAGATAACCTCAATGTGGCGAATCCTGTAACCATTAATACAAATCTTTTGGATTCAAAATATATGAAGGAAAACGTTTTTTCAAAAGAAGTATCAATTCAAAAATGGGAAGGCAATAAGCTTAAAAAAGTTAAAGTTACCAAGCAGAGCATAGTGGATGCTGTTAGAATTAATCATGATTATTCACAGCTGGAAAATTTGGATGCACATATCAGATTTATGCTGGCTGCCGAATACGCAAAAAATATAGAATTTAAGGGCAGTCCAGAGGAGATGGCAAGACGTCTAAAGAATGCTCCTCATGGTGGCATAATGAATCCACTTCTTAGAATTGCTATTTCTCTCGGTATGAGAGGAGCGCTTGATAAGGTGAGATGGGACAGAGCTAATTTTAGAGCCCTCGATGAGTTGTTATGTACAACTTTAGTTGTAAAAACTATGACAACCAATCCTGCAAATAATCCACCTGCTAATGTTCAGGCTCAAAAGCTGATGCTAAGAACTATGTTTATGTGTCAGCTGGGTGACATTCAGTTTAAGGAAGGTGAACAGAGAAAACAGTATACCGGAACAGTTGCAAATATGTTTACTCACTGTTCAAGAGTTGGATTTTCTTTTTCGGGACGTATCGGTGAGGTTGTAGGCCAAAAACAGGGAAAAGATTTTTCGTCAGGATTACTTAGTAGAACAGCAGCTACTCATAGTATAACTAGAAAAAACAGAGCTACTGGTGAGCAGTTTAAGGAAATCAAGACCAAGGGGCTTGGATTGTACAAGGCTTTTATAGGTCAATACGGAGTCAATGTTGCTGCAGGTGGCTATGGAAACAAGGGTATTCCTGGACCTGATGGAGACAGATTACTGACCAATGACGGCAGCTGCGGACATATATATATGCACGTTGAGGATGGAGACGAGACTCATTATTCTGGAATGCTTGTTGGTATAGAGAGTGACACACCGCTTCGTATTAATCAGACCGGACATAAACATACAATTACTGCGAAAGCTGACTCGGCGTCTACTTTTGGAGGTCAGCGAATCGACGAGGTTGGTGATAAGTATGACGGTAGAAATGTAGAGATTAGTTCTTGCGGAGATAATGAACTTGGATTAATACTTACAGAACTTGAGAGAAAATATGAAACACTCAGGCAAAGTGGTAATCAGGCGGATTTGGACAAATTCGTGAGTACCATTTGTGGCAAAAAAATGGACATGGCAAGCCTTAGAGATTTCATCGAAAACGACATAGGCATGTCTCTTACCAGAGTGCCTACTTTTGACCATAATACTGGCGTTTAATTAGCAGGAGAGAATTGATGTTTGATATAGTTAAGATTGATGAGAGTAATATTGAATACTTCAAGCTCATAATGGATGAGGATTCAGCTTTACGTGCATGCTATGAGAAAAATGTGATAGCGCTGGGAGCAGTAGACTTAGAAAAAGATAATTTGATTATAGGTCAAATTGTTTGTGCCAGGGGAGCATCTGATGATGATGAGAGTCTTCATATAGAATCAATATATGTTTCAGAAGACTATAGGAGACAGGGAGTAGGCCTGGAATTACTGAACAGGGCTCTTATGATTGCAGATTCTATATATGAGTATTATGGAATAAATGTTGATTTCTATATAGACCATGAGTATGACAATGGCCTGTATGATTTTTTCAAAGGATTAGATTTTGAGTTGACAGAGAGCGAGAATCGGACGTATACTTGTCTAATTGGCGAGGGAAGTAAGTCTGAGCGAATCAAGAATGTCAGTACTTCAGAATGCAAAACTTTAAGTTCGCTTAACAATTACGAAAAGGGCAAGGTTATCAGAAACTGTAACATAGAAGACGCTATGAAGATAGAAATGGGACTCATGGACGAGGATATGAGTGTATTTCTATTCAATGGAACTGAGTTGGAGGGTATGATTTTAGTATCCTTAGCGACAGGTGATCCAGAGATTACGTGGACTCAGATTAGTCAGGACAGTAACATGAAGCTGATTTCTCTTATGGCACTTATGATGAGTGAGGGTGCGAAAAAGTATAGCTCAGATCAGAAGCTTTATATTCCTATCGTTGATGAATCTATGGATAAGATTACAAAGGTGATGTTAGGAGACAGCCTAAAGCTAATCGAAACCAGTATCCATGGATATAAGGCGTTCGAGGAAGATGAATAAGATATTTTATTTGAAATGGAAATCTATTATTGCAGTGTTGCTTGTCATGGCAACACTGCTTTTTGTTGCATCTTGCGGATGGGCAGATGAGAATAATGAAAAAGATAGTATAATTAAAGAGGTAGCAGTAGAATCAGATATCACTTCAGACGTAGCTGAGACAGCAGATGAAACTGTAGATGATCAGACTGATAAAAAAAAGGATAAGGATGAAATTGTTTATGTAAATGGACCTCTAAAGATTAATGAAATAATTGCATCGAATACCAAATATAACAAGCATAATGGCGATTATTGCGATATGATTGAGCTTGTTAATACATCGAATAAAAAGGTTTTTCTAGGTAGCTTTTATATATCAGATAGCAAAAAGCAGCTCACAGATTATAGGTTGCCGAGAGTATATCTAGAGCCTAAGAAAAAATATGTTGTATACTGTATTGGTAAGGATAAAAAGGCTGGCAAAGGAGAGGTGGCGTTTGCACTTTCGCAGGAAGGAGAAAAAATTTATCTCTCCAATAACAAGGGACAGGTAATTGACAAGCTTGAATATGAGAATTTACCTGCAAATATCAGCTATGGACGTGCGTCTACTGGCAAGGGCTACAGGTATTTTGCTACCCCTACATTTGGTAAAGCAAATGGTAAGGGTTATCGTGGAGTGGCAGAAAGTCCAATTGTAAATGTGAAAGATGGATTTTATGCTAAGAGCGTAAAGGTCAAATTTAAAAACAGTCTCAAAGATGGATTAGAAATATATTACACAACGGATGGTTCTAAACCCACATCTAGTTCCAAGAAATATAAGGGTGAGACTATAACGGTTAGCAAAACTGGTTCAATTAGAGCTATAGCAAAAAAATCAAAGTACATTACCAGTGAAGAGGAGTGTTTTTGCTATTTTATCAATACTCCTAAGTATAAGCTTGATACAGTTATGGTCTCTATGAGTGAAAGTGATTTCTCTAGAATAGGAGCTAGTCCAAACTCAAGAAGTAAATATGCAGCGGCTATTACTCTTTACGAAAATGGGAAAAAGTCATTTACTGAAAAGTGTGGAATATCTGCAAGCGGAGCCTCAAGTCGCATGTATGAAAAAAGAAGCTACAAACTCAAGTTTTCTACAAAGTATGGCAATCCTAAGCTTAAATATAAGGTTTTTGATGATTTAGATATAGATTCCTTTGATGCTCTTATTTTAAGAGGTGGGTCACAGGCTAACGCAGATTGTTTTATTAAGGATGAATTTGTCACAGCTCTTGCAAGAAAGAACGAAGTGGTAACAGAGGTGCTTAGCCAGGCATATCGTCCCATTAATTTGTATGTAAATAACCGCTATATGGGAGTTTTCTACATAAGAGAGGCAGTTAATAGTGATTTTGTCGCTTCACATGTAGGCGGAAAAAAATCAGATGTTACTATAATTAAGCAGGATTATCTTCAGAGTGGTAAGGATGCATCAGAGTGGAGAAACATTTATTCCTATGCCAAAAATCATGATTTATCTCAAAAGCAGCATTATGAGTATATAAAAAAACATGTGAGCTTAGAGAGCTTTATCGATCACACACTTATCCAGATATGGAGTAAAAACTGGGACAAGGATAATGTCAGAGTCTGCAAGGGTGGAGATGGTAAATGGAGAATGATTCTCTTTGATTTGGATTTGACTTTCTGGGATAGTGGAAATAGTGCGACAGGCAAATTTATTGACGGCTTTAATCCTAATGCCAAGAATTACTATGGCTTGGTATACAAGCTGCTTAGAAATAGTGAGTTTAAGAAGCTTTGGAATAAGAGAGCAAAAAAGCTTTTAGGCAAGAATGGAATTCTAAGCGATAAGAGTGCTCTTGCACAGGTTAAGAAAATGACCAAAGAAATTGATCATGATATGAAATATAACTGTGAATACTGGTCAAAGCGTAAAACAGAGAAGATGCCGTATGTTACATATAACGAGTGGAAACAGGCAATTAGTAGACTTGAAGGACGAATTAAAGGTCGAGCAGATAGAATATACAAGCAGGTAAAACGATAATTGCATTTATGCTTGACTAATGAAGGCTGTGATATTAGAATAAAAGCACCTCTATTGAGGTGTTCCTTTGGACGTCCTAACAGGACGATCTTTAGGACATCCTATAAGGGATGTCCTTTTTTTGATTTTATGTAATTTCTAAAATTTCCCTGTTGACAAAACCGAACATATGTACTATGATTACATTATCAAACAATTGTTCGTGAAAGTTTTTTGTTGGAAGTACCGTTTTTTGGTCTCATAGATTATGCAATAAGTGTAGACTGAGATAGACACGTGAGCACGGTACATTATATTTTTTAAGGAGATTATATTATGGCAGATGAGAATAAGCTTAGGGCGCTTGATGCAGCGCTTTCACAGATTGAAAAGCAGTTTGGAAAAGGAACAGTTATGAAGCTGGGAGACCCTTCAGCGACGATGAATGTTGAGGTAGTACCCACAGGTTCACTTAGCTTAGATTTGGCTTTGGGTCTTGGTGGACTTCCTAAGGGACGTATTATTGAGATTTATGGACCTGAATCCTCTGGTAAGACAACAGTTGCACTTCATTGTGTTGCAGAGGTTCAAAAGAGAGGCGGTATTGCTGGATTTATAGATGCGGAGCATGCTCTTGATCCTGCATATGCGCGCAACATTGGAGTTGATATTGACAATCTATATATATCACAGCCAGATAATGGAGAGCAGGCACTTGAGATTACCGAGACCATGGTTAGATCAGGAGCACTCGATATAGTTATTGTGGATTCTGTTGCTGCGCTTGTTCCCAAGGCAGAGATTGATGGAGAGATGGGAGATAACCATGTGGGACTACAGGCTAGACTTATGTCTCAAGCACTTCGTAAGCTTACTTCAGTAGTTTCCAAGACTAACTGTATTGTTATCTTTATCAACCAGCTTCGTGAGAAGATTGGTGTTATGTTTGGTAATCCAGAGACTACTACTGGTGGACGTGCACTCAAGTTCTATTCTTCAGTTCGTCTTGATGTAAGACGAGTTGAGTCGCTCAAGCAGTCAGGAGAAGTGATTGGTAATCACACCAAGGTTAAGGTTGTCAAAAATAAAGTTTCTCCTCCCTTTAAGGAGGCTGAGTTTGACATAATGTTTGGTAAGGGCATTTCTAAGGTTGCAGATATATTAGATTTGGCTGCTAATATTGATATTGTTAATAAATCTGGTGCATGGTACGCCTATAAGGGTGAGAAGATTGGTCAGGGAAGAGAGAATGCCAAGCTTTATCTCGAAGAGAATCCCAGCGTTTGTTCTGAGATAGAAGCTCTCGTGAGAGCACATTATGGATTAGGTGTCGAGGGCGCAGCTGTTAGCGTTCCTGATGTGGATGAGGAGTAATTAATTGACGGTTATATCTATCGATAATTATTTCAAGGGCAAAGGTCGTAAAATTATCAGATTCGATGATGGTAGCCAGATTGTCTTATATCCAGGGGAGTTAAAGCGAGTCTCTTTGGATGTAGATGATGAGGTAGATGACAAGGAGTGGGATTTGATTATCAATGAGATACTTGTTCCACGTGCCAAAAAGCGAGTTCTTCATCTTTTAGAAAAGCAGGATAGAACTGAGAGTGATATTAGAAAAAAGCTTTCTATGGACTATTACCCGGATTGTGTGGTGGAGATTGCGGTAGAATATTTGTACAATTATCACTATTTAGATGATGAGAGATATGCAAAAAACTATATCCACTATTCAGCTACAGGTAAGAGTAGGAGGCTTATTCGTCAGACTTTAATTAATAAGGGCATTGCCAAGGATATGGCGGATGCTATTATTGAGACTGAGTATGACACTGATGAGAGGGCGCTTATTCGAAGAGAGTTAGATAAAAAGCATTATGATGCAGCTACTGCTGATGAGTCCACGAAGAGACGACTATATTCATATCTTTTAAGAAGAGGTTTTGCTATATCAGATATTATGGCAGTAATGAGACTTGATGACAATTGAATTAGTAGTATAATTATTAGGTGCTCCTTGGAGCACCTTTTATGACACAAAAACCTAAATGGAAATATGGACGAGAGAATATATATTGCTATAGACCTTAAATCGTTTTATGCATCTGTGGAATGTGTGGCCAGGGGCTTAGATCCGCTTACAACGAATCTTGTTGTTGCAGATCCGACAAGGACATCAAAAACTATTTGCCTTGCTGTATCACCGTCACTTAAAGCAATTGGAATAAGCGGAAGAGCGAGATTGTTTGAGGCAGAGCAGCGAGTGAGAGAAGTTAATATTGAAAGAGCAAGGAGAATACCAGAAGGAGCATTTTCTGGCAGTAGTACAGATTCTAGGACTCTTGAATTGCAGCCAAGTCTTAAACTAGATTTTATAACTGCACCACCGAGGATGAGAGAGTACATGAATATTTCTGCTAAGATATTTGATATATATCTTAGGTACGTGTCAGCGGAGGATATGCATGTATATTCGGTTGATGAGGTTTTTATGGATGTAACAAATTATCTGGGACTTCTCAAGCTTACTCCCTATGAGATGGCTAATAAGATGATACATGATGTCTTAAGAGAAACTGGGATTACAGCGACAGCCGGAATTGGAACTAATATGTATTTATGCAAGGTCGCTATGGATGTATGGGCCAAGCATATGACCCCAGATGAGGATGGGGTCAGAATTGCATATCTTGATGAGGATATATATAAAAAGAATCTATGGTCACATAAGCCAATAACTGATTTTTGGAGAGTCGGCGCGGGTACAGCTAAAAAGCTCGCTCAATATGGAATGGAGACAATGGGGGATGTGGCCAGATGCTCTATAGGAGATGAGGCTGGATTATATAACGAGGACTTGTTATTTAGATTATTTGGAATCAATGCGGAGTTGCTTATTGACCATGCATGGGGGTATGAGCCTTGTACAATCGCTCATATCAAAAAATACAAGCCTCAGAGTAATAGTCTAAGTGTTGGACAGGTTCTAAAAACTCCGTATGAGCATGCCAAGACCAGGCTTATAGTCAAAGAGATGACGGATTTACTTGTTCTTGATTTAGTTGATAAGAGGGTTACGACCAATCAGCTTGTGCTCACAATAGGATATGATATTGAGAATTTAACCAAGCCAGAGATTAAGAGCAGATATAATGGCGAGGTTACATATGATAGATATGGAAGAGGTGTTCCGAAGCATTCACATGGAACCATTAATCTGGGACACTTTTCGTCTTCAACGAGAGAAATTGTGCCCAAGGTTGTTGAATTATTTGATAGGATAGCTAATCCGATTTTATTGTCTAGACGTATTAATATTGCAGCTTGTAATCTTGCACCAGAAGAGGCGGCTCGTGCTGAATTTCAACCTGAGTACGAACAGCTAGATTTATTCACAGACTATGAAGCCTTAGAGCGTGAGAGACAAGCCAAGGCTGAAGAGCTAAAAAAAGAAAATAGACTTCAGCATGCAGTACTTGATATCAAGAAAAAATACGGAAAAAATGCGCTTCTTAAGGGTATGAACCTTGAGGAGGGAGGTACAACTATAGAACGAAATGGACAGGTCGGAGGACACAAGGCATGATGGACAAGTATTCAGATATGTATGCTATGCAAAGACCGGTATCTGCAAAGCATAGACCAATGTCTATTGATGATAGAGCTGCTCAGTTTGCGTCCTTTGCTGCGCTTACAGGGCATGAGGAGCAGATTGCTGAGACTGCGAGAATATCTGAGGCAGAGGCATTAATTGGCGTTGATGTAAGATATTCATCCATTGAGGATGAGATGGATATTAGCACAGATTTTGCAGATGATTTTTAAATATTATTAGGGCATAGAAGTAATTATGGAGGAAATATGGCACTTAAGCTTATACTAGGTAATTCTGGCGCAGGAAAATCTACATATCTTAGCCGTGTTATCACAACAAAGGCAAAAGAGAACTTAAACGTCAAATACCTTGTTATAGTTCCAGAACAATACACACTAAAAAACCAGCAGCGATACACCTTGGCTTCAGACGCAGGAGTTATTTTAAATATTGATGTATTATCATTTAAGAGGCTTGCAAATCGTATTTTTGAGGAATTGGGGCTAGATGGTGGCAGAACGCTAGATGATTTAGGTAAGAGCCTGGTTCTTAGGCAGATTACTAGCGAGAATATGGACAAGTTTTTTGTTCTTAAGGGTGATATTAGACGCCCTGGCTATATAGATGAGATTAAGAGTCTTATTACAGAACTAGTGCAGTATTCTGTATCTCCTGAGGCACTTATTGCTTTATCTAATAGAGAGGGAATACCGGGACTATTACAAAAAAAACTTAAGGATGTTGGACTTATTTACAAGAGCTTTATAGATGATATATCTGGCAAATATATGTTAGATGAAGAGCTGTTAGTCAGATTATCAGGAATGGTGGATAAGACGCATTTTTTTGATAATACTGTTTTGATATTTGACGGATACACAGGTTTTACTCCAGTACAGCAGGTTTTTTTAAATAGTGTTTTCAGTAAAGTAAGAGATATATATGTCGCTTTAACAATTGACCCAAGAGAGAGTATTACAGGTGATATACAGCTTCATGATTTATTCTATCTAACTAAAAAAAGCATTAAGAATTTGTATTCCATGGCAGAGGCAAATGGAGTAGATATATGTGAACCTATAATACTTGGAAGAGAATCAGTGCCTAGATTTTTAAGCTCTGACGAACTGAGACATCTTGAAAAAAATATTTTTAGAAATAAGACAAGTAAATATTTAGGGGAAAACAGAGATATCAAAATAGCTGCTCTAAGTGATATGAGTAGTGAGCTTGAGTATACAGCAGCCCTTATAAGACAGCTTATTGACAGTCAGGGATATAGGTATAGAGATATAGCGGTAGTATCCGGAGATGTTGAGACCTATAGCCATTATATAGATCATGTCTTTGGTCGATATGACATCCCATATTTTCTAGATATGAATAGACCAGTGCTATATCAGCCACTATTGGAATGTGTCAGAGGAATAGTGGATTTAGGAGTAGAGGGACTGACCTATGACAGTGTGATGCGAATCTTAAAGACTGGACTGATATTGGCTGATGAGGGAATCATAGACGAGTTCGAAAACTATATACTTGCATTTGGTATTACAGGCAACAAGTTTGGCAAGAAGTTTTCTAGAATACCTAGATGGCTCGACAAGGATGATAGTATAGGTTTAGACGAACTAGATGCATTTAGGGCACGGATAGCTACAATACTTATACCATTAGCGAAAGCTCTTGCAAATAAGAATTCTGCAACAGAAAAATCTATAGCTTTATGGAACGCGCTTGATGAGCTTGCTGATATACCAGAGGAAACAGAAAGAGACAAAAAAATTCTTGCTAGCATAGTAGAGGTTTTTGAAAAGATACACTCGATTGTTGGTAAGGAAGTGATGAATGGCGAGGAATATAAGGATCTGATAGACACGGGGCTTGCAGATATAGAGCAGTCTTTTGTCCCGATGTATGTTGACACTGTTACAGTAGGTGATATAGAGAGAACTCGTATCGAAGATATAAAGGTGCTTATTTTCAATGGTGCAAATGATGGAACTATTCCCTCATCAGATGGGGGAGCTGGAATATTTTCAGATATAGATAGAGAGTGGGTTCTTGGTTGTCAGGATGTAGAGCTAGCTCCTACAAAAAAAGAAAGAGCCTTTATACAGAGATTTTACCTGTATAACTGTATGACAAGACCCTCTGACAAACTGTACATTACATATCATGCAATTGGAGCTGATGGAAAATCCGTGCGACCGTCGTATTTGATATCAACTATTAAGAGTATTTATCCAGCCATCGAAGTAATGAATCCTATAAAACTTGGAATAGACAGGATAGTTACTGCTGATAGTGCAATAGACTTGATTGCATCGGAGATTGATAGCTTTAAGATGGGAGACGCTGCTCCGGAGCTCGCCGCACTTCTTAAATGGTATCAGACCCATGATGAGTATAAGATCAGAATAGAGAAAATCATCAAGGGCGCATTTCTTAGGTATGAGAGAGAAGAGATTGCCTCATCATTAATGAAATATTTATTTGACGACAATACTCTAGAACTATCGGCTTCATCAATCAAAAAATATAAGTCGTGTCAATATTCATTTTTCATAGACAAGGTTTTGAAAATAAGAGAGAGGGATAAATACGATTTTACACCTGTGGAGTTAGGTAATCTTCTTCACAGCTGCCTTGAATTGTTTGGGGCTAGACTAATTGCAGACGGAAAAAAATGGGGTAATCTATCTGAAGCAGAGCGTGAAAAAATCACCAAGGATGTTTATGAGGAAGCACTGCTAATGATGACCAATGACAGCTTATTTGCTACTGCAAAGAGCAGATTTATGGAGAGGAACGTGAGACGAGATTTAGCTCTTGCCGTTGATATGTTGGCAGCACAGTCGTCATCAGGTAGCTTTGAGTTGGCTGGAGTAGAAAAACGATTTAGTAAGAAGTTAAATAGTGCTCTATCTGGCAGCCTGACTGATGGTAAAAAATACACGACAGTCGGAAGCATAGATAGGATGGATATTGCAAAAATGAATGGCGAAAATTGGCTTTCAGTCATTGATTACAAGACTGGAGGTACATCATTTTCACTTGCCAACATTTTTTATGGTTTAGAGATACAGCTTCCCATATATATGGTTGCAGCCAAGGCAATAGTAGGGCAGGACTCTAAAGCCGCAGGCATGTTCTACTATAGGGCAAAAGAGCTAATGCATGAGGATGATGAGCTTAGCAGTTTAATAGCTTCAGGAGATGAGGCGGAGACAAAAAAATACCTTGATAAGCTCAATAAAAAAGCAACAAAGCTTGATGGAATAGTTGCAGCTGATGGTGGTGTTTTAGAATTGTTTGATAAGGACCTATCTTTTGGGGATGAATCGCTAGTAGTTCCTGTAAAATTGAAAAAAGATGGACAACCAGATAGCAGGTCAAAAACATATTCATCAGATGCTATTGGAAAGATGTGTGATTATGTAGTACAGATGATTGCAGAGACTGCAGAGGATGTATCAAAGGGTAGGTTTGCAATTAATCCGTATGAAAAAGGCGGCAGGTCGTCCTGTGATTATTGTAGATATAAGAGTATCTGTCGATTTGATAAAGCAGTGGATGGATATGGATTTAGAAAGTTATCGGATAGTGAGGGCAAGTCTCTCATGGAAGAAAAGATGGGACTCGTGGAGGACTAGTAGATGGAATGGTCAATAGATCAGCAAAAGGTTATAGATTCAAGAGATGTTAATCTCTTAGTATCAGCAGCGGCAGGCAGTGGTAAGACCGCAGTTTTGGTTGAACGAATTATAGGTCTTCTTACTGGACGTATTGTAGCTGGTGTTCCTACAAAAAAAATCGATGTAGATAGTCTATTGGTTCTCACCTTTACCAATGCAGCAGCTTCAGAGATGCGGGAGCGTGTTAGTAAGCGCTTGCAGGAATTAATAGAGGAGAGTAACGGCAATATAGATCCTCATCTCATCAAGCAATCAGCACTTATTCATCACGCACAGATTACGACTATAGATAGCTTTTGTATGTGGCTGGTTAAGAATTATTTTGAGCAGTGTGACGTAGAGCCTGGCTTTAGAATGATGGACGAGGGGGAGAGAAAGCTATTAGAAGAAGATATTGCCACAAAGGTTATAGAAGAAGCCTTTGAAGAGGGAGAAGATAGTTTTAATAAATTAGCCTCAAGATACATTGTTGGAAAGCGCGATAGCCTGACAGAAATGGTGCTAGATGTATATAAAAAAGCATCTGGATTTGCCTATCCAAAGAGATGGCTCAAAGAGATTAGCGACATCAATATGACACTTGAAGAATCTGACTGGAATAGAGAAGATAGATGGTTTGGTGCAATAAAGATAGATGCTTACACTAGAGTTAAGAGTCTGATAGAAGAGGTTGATGAGCTGTCAGCTTTTTGCATAAAACATGGGATTTCCTCAATGGATAACGTGATTAAATCCATGAAGGAATCATTGGAGACACTTTTAGATACGGCCAGCTACGATGAGTTTAGAGCCAAGCTTAATCTAATCAAGTTTCCCAATGCAAATGTCAAAGGAGTTGAGGAAGAGTTAGCTAATAAAGTAAAGGATAAAAAAGGGGCTATTAATGATACTTTAAAATCGCTTAGGGAGAAGTCATTTTTTATGCCCTATGCGGCAATCAAGGCTGACAGTCAGGTGGTGATGGAAAATACACTTGCACTTGTTTCTTTGGTTAATGTATTTTACGACAGATTAGATGCTGTCAAAAAGAAAAAGAATGCTTATGATTTTGCTGATATTGAACACAAGGCGTTAAATATTCTAGTAGACGAAGCTACGGGAGAGCCTACACAGGTTGCATTGGATTTACGTGCTACCTATAACGAAATAATGGTTGATGAGTATCAGGATTCTAACTATTTACAGGAAGCTATTCTAGAAGCTATTGCTAATGGACATGATAGGTTTATAGTAGGCGATGTTAAGCAGTCTATCTACAGATTTAGGCAAGGTAAGCCTGAGCTTTTTAATAAAAAAAAGAGAGAGTATCAGGACAAAGCGAGTGGAGAAGTGATACTTCTTGATAAAAATTATAGAAGTAGACAAGAGGTTCTAGATTCTGTAAATGATATTTTCTTTAACATAATGAGAGAGCATACTGGTGGTGTTCATTACGGAGAAGAAGAGTCACTTAAGCTGGGGGGAACCTTTGAAGAGAGCGAGTACGCTGATAAGTATAAGACAGAGATTATGCTTGTTGATGCCAAGGATTTTGATGAAGAGGATACTGACAAGATAGAGGCAGAGGCAAGATGCATTTCCAAGAGGATTAGTGCGCTTATTAATGAGGGATATCTTTATTCGGATATAGTTATTCTCATGCGTTCTACTAACTGGGCTGATGAGGTAAAAAAGATACTGGAAGATAGTGGTATACCAGCTCATCTAGCTAGCTCTAAGGGATACTTTGCTACAACAGAGGTAGAGACCCTTATTTCTTTTATAAAAACGATTGATAACCCTTGTCAGGATATACCTATTATAGCTGTCATGAAGTCACCACTTATTGATACATTTTCAGACAGTGAGCTACTCATGATTAGAAATCATACAGATGGCCATTTTTTCTATAATTGCGTAGAAGGCTATGCTGATGATGGAGAGGAGATAGGTCTTAGAAATAAGTGTAAAAAATTACTTGAAATCATAGATGATTACAGAATTAAGATGAGAATATCATCAGTATCTGAGATACTTCGTGATATAGTCGAAGAGTCATTGTTTTTAGATTATCTATTAGCTATGCCAGGAGGAGAGCGTAGAGTAGCTAATGTAAATATGCTCCTGGAAAAAGCAATCTCATTTGAAAAGACGTCCTATAGTGGCGTGTTTTCATTTATCAGATACATCGATGAGTTGAGAGAATTTGATATTGATTTTGGTGAGGCAGATTTAATTGACGAAAAAGCAAATGTAGTTCGTATTATGACAATCCACAAGAGTAAAGGTCTTCAATTTCCCGTTGTTTTTGTGGTTGGTTGTGGCAGAGAACTCTCGAAAATGGATTATACAGGGAATCTGCTAATTGACGATACTCTAGGTCTTGGTTTCAAGGTCGTTGACCCAGATAACAGGTCAAAAAGAGATCATATATACAGACAGCTTATTACAAATAAGATAAAGACTGATGGAATTGGTGAGGAGGAACGTGTGCTATATGTTGCCCTAACCAGAGCACAGAAGAAGCTTATTATTACTGGAACCATTAAGGATGTAGATAAGAGACGGGAAAAATATAATTCCTTAGCGGGTAGGCTTTCTCATGGCTGGGAATATACTTCTCTGGCAGAAAATGAATTTAAGACCTATCTTGACATGATTATGCCAAGCGCGATTAATAATCCAGCACATTTTATTTTCTCGTATATTGACAGGACATATATTGATCAGCTAAAAGCTGCAGAGGCTATGATGGGTATCCGTGATGCTGAGACTCTTTTAGATAGTATGGAATCCTGTGATAATGAATTATATAGACAAATTGACGAAAAGCTGACTAGAAGGTATGTCTATGAGGGTGAAGTCAATCTCAAGCTCAAGATGTCTGTGTCTGAGATAAAGCACAAGTACATGCATAAGGATGAAGATAGTGACTACAGAGATGATGCAATTGTGCAAAATACTAATTTCAATAATGAAGATAATACCGAGGAAAAGCTTAGACCATCCTTTATAACAGGTAAGGAGTATCAAGTGTTTACAAAGGATTCAGATGCTAATGACGGGGCCAAGTATGGTACTGCTATGCATAGATTCCTAGAGATATTTGACTATGGGGCACTTAGGGCTTCTCTAGCTGATGCAAAAATTGATGCAGCAGGCTTTATGGATGCAAATACAAGGGAAAATGAAGCTGTTAAATCCATTTTGCAAAAGGAGATTAAGCGTCAGCTTGTAGGTAATCACGAGAGTGGAATAATTGATGATGATACCTATACGAGGATAAGGACAGACAAGATAGCTTCTTTTATGCAGTCTGACATAGCTAGTCGCGTGATATTAGCTGATGAGGAAAATCGTCTGCATAGAGAGCAGCCCTTTGTAATGGCAATTGATTACAACGAGGCTGACCAGCAGGTGGATTCAGATGAAAAAGTACTTATTCAGGGTATAATTGATTTATTCTTTATCGAGGATAACAAGATTATTCTCTTGGATTACAAGACAGATCGTATAGATTCGCCAAATGCGCTTGTACAGCGATACAAAAAACAGCTTGAACTCTATGGACAGGCACTTAGTCGATATTATGGGCTTGAGCTGGGACAGGTGCTTATGTATTCATTCTCGCTTGATGCTGAGGTATTAGTTCAGTAGAGCGAGAAGTAATAGTGGAGTTTGAATTGCTTAATTTTCTTGAAAAAATAGGCAATTCAAGATATAGTATAGGTTGCGGATTTATATTGAGAAAAATAAATTGCAAAAGAATAAGCTAGCGGTAATATGGATTCACTTAGGCTAGAGACAATTTAATGAAAAGGAGTAAGAATATCGTGAAGAAAATATGGATGCGTGCAATATGTGTATTTATGCTTGCGTGTGTGATAACAGCAGGTGCTGGAGTTAATGCAGAGGCAAGACGTAATGATTTTGAAAATTGTACTGTTGAAGGAATAAAGGATTACCCTATAAATGATGAAGGTATCTATACACAGCCTGATTTGGTTGCTAAATTAGGCGATACTGAACTTATTCAAGATGTAGATTATGTTTTTAAATATACGGGAAAACGTAGCCCAGGCAGATATACTGGTTGGATTTCAGGAATCGGAAACTATGAGGGCGATTCGTATTTTTATTTCAATGTAAATCCCAATGCTCCCACTGCGACAGGAGTTAATTCTTCCGACGATATGTTAATTATTGCTTATACAAGTGATACTACGTGTCATGGATTTGAGGCTGAGGTGTCAACAAGCAAGGATTTTTCTAAGATAGCTGGTACAGGCTCTGTATCGGGGATAAAATCCAGAGCAATAAGAGTTGGAGGATTATCAGGTGGAACTACATATTATGTTAGGGTTAGAAGCTACTATGATGATCAGTTAGGTACAGGTAAGCGTTTCTACTCAGAGTGGTCAAATGTCAAATCTGCAAAAACTACAGGAAGTGCTCCTAGTGCTTGCAAGGTTAAGCAAGCAGATTATATAGGTACATACAACAAGACTAATAGTGGAACCAGTGAGTATCAGGTTGTTATAGAGTCAATTAAAAAAGGTAAGGTTACATTTGGTATTCGATATACATTTGGAAGAGAAGGAAGCCACATTTATTCTACAGACAAGATAAGTGCTACAGTAAATGGAAAAAAGGCTACATTCAAGTGGAAAGATTCTTGGGGTAATTCCGGAAAAGGAACACTTCATTTTGTAAAAAAGCATAGCATTAAGCTTGAGATGAAGCAGACTAAGACTGCATCTGGTAATTTTGGATCACTTGAATTAAAGGGTAAGGCTGATTTTAAGTATGCAAATAGCAAGCACAAATACGTAGAGTTTTAGCATGACTAATAGAAAAATAATAAAGAAAAGAATAACGGTAATTACTACGATACTGTGCATAAGTCTCCTCGCACTATTTGGCTGTGGAGAAAAGGAATTGGTAGAGACAGTTGTTGATGAGAATCTCGTAGTATCTACCGTAGCGGATTCAGAAGAAGAGAATATACTTGCAGAGGATTATGAAAAGCATTTACTAGAAGACCCTACAGAGGATGATGGCAATAATTTTTTAGACGAGATGCTATTATCTTTGCTTGAGGAGAATGAGATAAATGCTAATGAGTCGGATTCTGATGAGTCAATAGAGAAAAATGATACCGAATCGATAATCAACAATCCAGGTGACGATTTCTGGGGAAGTATGCTCTTACATTATAGTGCAAGCAAGGATGTAGACACACTAGTTTTCGTGAAGTGTTTATCTGGAAGCGATGCTATTGTAGAGGTTCACGATAAGAGCGAGAATGGTTATTTTGAGCAGATTTTAACCTGTAATGCATATATAGGACATAATGGTTATTCTATGCCGGGTATGCGTGTAGAAGGAGATGGAACTGTTCCTTGCGGAGATTTCGGTGTAACGTATGCAATGGGTATAAAAGATGCGCCAGTTACATCAATGGATTATCTCAAATTCACAGATGATTTATATTGGAGTGATAATCCATATGTATGTTACAACCAATTAGTTAGCATCAATGATTATCCGAGTGTTACAGGAGAGCATTTGGCAGGAATTTTCCCGGAGTATAATTATGTGCTGGCACTTGATTTTAATCCAGAGTGCACACCAGGAGTTGGATCAGCTATATTCTTTCATTGCACAGGAGCCAAGACATATACAGGAGGCTGCGTTGCGGTGGCAGAGGAAAATATGCTAACGGTGATGAAGTACTTTGATGCCAAGGATAGAGTTATTATTTTCCCTGAAAATTATTAGGAAGAATATATACCATATAAGGCGGAGGTAGATAGATGGCTATAAAAAGAGAGGATGCAGAGGTTTTTCTTAAAAATCAGCTACAGTTGCTCCCTGAAAAGATTGCAGAGGATATAGATGAAGCAATGGATTTCCTAGAGGATTGCTGTGCGGTTGCACTTCCAAATAAAAAAGAGGTGCGTGCGTATTTTGAAGATGAAGGAGTGGACCTAGAGGGAATGAGTGATGAAGAGCTTCTAGCACAGCCAGAGGTTTTTGCTTTGCCAGGAGGACGTTATCTGGTGGTTGAAGCTTAGGTGGTAGTCGAGAGTCAATTCAAGGTTGAGAAAATGTGGAAAATATGATAGCATTACTTTTGTTTTACTTTTAGCTTAGAGTGGAGAAAAAGATGAAAAAACTTCGATTAGTAATGGTCCTTGTAATGACATGTATTTTTCTTACTGGATGTAGATTTGGGAATGGAGTTGTTATTACGACTACAAGACTTACTGACAATGAGGTGTTTATCATCAGCGAAGAGAAATGTAGTGTTGCTCTTATGAAGATGATGTTAGCCAATCAGATGAGTCTTCAAAAGGATAATTATGGAATAGATCTCTTAGATAATGAGGATTTTAGAGTACAAAAGAAATTTGAACAGTATATTAAGACACTCTCTCTTGAAGAGATGTCAACAGTATATTCGATGGCATTGCTTGCTGACTCATATGTGTCGTCTGGCGCTACAGATATAGGACTGACAGATTCTGAAAAGGAACAGACGAGTTGGGCTGCTGAGGAGTATGTTAGTTCCATGTCACCAGAAGAAAAGGAAGCAACAGGAGTGACCAAGGAGGAAGTGGAAGCCCTCTATGCCAGATATATCAAGGCTATGAAAGTAAAGGATCACATCGTTAGAGATGTCAATTCAGAGGTCAGTGATAATGAGGCCAGAGTAATAGATGCTGAGCAGATTTTTATAACAAATGATGCCAATGTAAGCAAGGTTGGACAGGAACTTGCCGCTGGAAGTATGTTTATTACTGTCGCGTCAAACTATAATGAGGCTGACCATATTGCCGTTAGTGTTAAAAGAGGTGATTATCCAGCGGAAGTGGAAAAGGTTTTGTATGATATGGAGGATGATGAGGTATCTGGAGTTATAAGAACAGATGAGGGAGCTTATTTTTTCCATTGTGTCAATAAAAATGATGAGAACCTTACGGAAGCAAATAAGGGAACTATTTTAGCTAAGAGACAAGAGGATGCTTTTAACCAGATATATGATCCATTTCTAAGGCTACTATCATCCCAGCTCAATGACAAGGTTTGGGCGGAGATTTCCTTAGAGGAACTCAAGGTGATTTCTACCGGGGATTTTTATAAAATATTTGAAAAATATTGTTCTTATGACTTGAGGAATTAAGATGTATTATGGTGCGCTAAAAAAGACAGATATAGCAAATGGACCAGGGGTAAGAGTTACTCTTTTTGTATCGGGATGTACTCATCACTGTAAGGAATGCTTTAATCCTGAGACCTGGGATTTTAATTATGGTGAAGAGTTTACAGACAAGACAGTAAAAGAGATTCTTCAGTCCATGAAGCCTGGATATATTAGAGGAATTACAATACTAGGTGGAGAGCCATTTGAACCATCGAATCAAGAGCATGTGCTAAAGCTTATTAAGCAGATAAAAAAAGAATTTCCATCAAAAGATGTTTGGATGTATTCAGGATACTTATTTGATGAGGAGCTTTTGAAGGAATCAAGAGCGAGATGTGAATATACAGATGAGCTTTTATCTATGGTTGATGTGCTTGTAGATGGCGAGTTTGTGATAGATAAGAAAAATATTATGCTCAAGTTTAGAGGATCGGAGAATCAGAGAATTATAGATGTCAAGGCTTCACTTGAGCTTGGAAATGTAGTAGTAATACCTGACGAAAAGGTTGAATAGGATGTTTGAGATAAAAGGCCATATATATGGAGAGGGGGCACCAGTTTTATGTGTCCCCATTATTGATAAAAAAAGAGAAGCTATAGTAGCTAAAGCAGTAAGGCTTGCGGTAGTTGCAACACCAATGATAGAATGGCGAATCGATTACTGTGAAAATCTTGAAGATATTGATCAGATGGTCGGTATTGCCATGGATATTTATGGAGCAATAGGGGATACAGCCTTACTTATAACCTATCGTTCAAAGGCCGAAGGTGGAGAAGGAATTGCAAATATAGAATATATTAAGGCTCTATATAATAGATTATCTGAAAAAAAGGCTTGTGACATAATAGATGTAGAAATCTATCAAAATGATGAACCCAAGAGTTTTATAAAAGAAATTCAAGATAAAGGTATAAAGGTTATCGCTTCATATCATAATTTTTCCTACACACCTAAAGAGTCTGAGCTTAAAAAAGTGCTATCAGATATGAAGGCAGCAGGAGCAGATATACTTAAGCTAGCAGTTATGCCACAGAGCAAATCAGATGTGTTAAGCCTTATGAATGTCACACTTGATTGGTCAAATAATAATAAGGATGGAGCACCAATTGCCACCATGTCCATGGGTGGACTAGGTCTAGTAAGTAGAATAATTGGTGAGTTTACAGGTAGCTGCATTACCTTTGGGGCTGACGGAGTGGCATCAGCACCTGGACAAATAGATAAGACCAACCTAGATGCTATGCTGACTACTATTCATAGAGCTATGGCAGCAGTCAAGCCCAATATTTATCTGATAGGATTTATGGGCTGTGGCAAGAGTAGAATATCCTTTGAGCTAGGTCAGATGACAGGCTTGGAGGTTGTAGATACAGACGAGAAATTAGTTGAAGCTTTTGGAATGTCTATTCCAGAGATTTTTGAGAAATATGGAGAAGAGAGGTTCCGTCTGGCAGAGACACAGCTTATGGCAAAGCTTGCCACTGAGGGGGGCAAGATTATCTCATGTGGAGGTGGAGTTATTCTACGTGAGACTAATAGATTGAATATGAAAAAGAGTGGCATATGTGTTCAGCTTACAGCAGAGCCGGAGACGATTCTTGAAAGAGTTGGAGAGGATACTAATAGACCACTATTAAAGGGACACATGAACGTGCCAGATATACAGGCTATGCTAGATGCCAGAGAAGCAGGCTACGCAGCAGCTAGAGATGTAATGGTGTCTACTGACGAGAGAGACCCTGTGGATATAGCCGAGGAGATTAGACAGCTGATAATTTAATTGTCTTTGACAAAATAATTGGAGTAAAAATATGACAATAAAAGAACAGACACATTTGATGAAATTAGATAGCTTTAAGCTGGCATCTGCTACTACTGAGGAGAGGAATAATGCTCTTCAAAAAATAGTTGATGCGCTAATGGCGGATAAAGAAGCCATATTTGAAGCTAATAAAAAAGACTTAGAGGCAGCAGAAAAAGAAGGCTGTGCACCAGCACTTTTTAAGAGACTCAAGTTTGATGAACACAAGCTTTCAGATGTTACAAATGGTATAAAGGATTTAATCAGTTTACCTGATCCACTTGGCGCAGTTCAGATGAAAAGAGAGTTGGACGAAGGTCTTACTCTTATGAGAGAGTCTTGCCCTATAGGCGTAATTGGAGTTATTTTCGAGTCTAGACCGGATGCGTTGGTGCAGATAGCGTGTCTTTGTGTTAAGAGTGGTAACTGTGCAATACTAAAGGGTGGCAGCGAGGCAATGAACTCAAACCGGAAGCTTTTTGAGGTTTTGAGTGGTGCGATAAAGGAAGCAGGCTTGCCTTCGAATACTCTTGCCCTTGCGGAGGCTAGAAGTGAGATAGCAGAGCTGCTAGAGTGCCATGAGGATGTAGATTTAGTCATTCCTAGAGGGTCTAATTCATTTGTTCAGTACATTATGAACAATACCAAGATTCCTGTTATGGGACATGCTGATGGTATCTGTCATATCTATGTAGATAAGGACGCAGATATTGATAAGATTATACCAGTTATAGTAGATTCTAAGACACAGTATACAGCTGTTTGCAATGCAACAGAGACCTTGCTTGTAAATAAAGAAATAGCAAATGAATTGCTGCCTAAGCTAGCAGATGCATTAGGCGCAAAGAATTGCGAGATCAGAGGCTCTAAAGAAGTGATGGATATCATTTCCTGCAAAGAGGCCAGCGAAGAGGACTGGTCAACAGAGTATCTTGATCTCATCATATCTATCAAATTGGTAGATGGAATAGAGGAAGCAGTTTTACATATAAATAAATATGGCTCACATCATACTGATGCCATAATGACAGAAGACAAAGCTGCCTGCGAGTTTTTTATGAAAAATGTGGATTCGGCGGGAGTGTATCACAATTGCTCAACCAGATTTGCGGACGGATACCGTTATGGATT
Organism: Lachnospiraceae bacterium; assembly: GCA_045600305.1. Classification (GTDB taxonomy): domain Bacteria; phylum Bacillota; class Clostridia; order Lachnospirales; family Lachnospiraceae; genus JAZRXQ01. The sequence continues at coordinate 20,443 of JAZRXQ010000103.1, read as the reverse complement.
TGGTGCAGAGGTAGGTATTTCAACGGGAAAGCTTCATGCTAGAGGACCTGTTGGCCTTGAGGGACTTTGCACATACAAATATCGTCTGTACGGAAATGGACAAATTGTTGCACCATATGCTGACGGAACTAAGTCGTTTAATTTTAGGAATCTATCGTAGACAGGAGGAAAAAGATGGAGAAGTCAAAGGTATTTTTTACTGATTTTAGAACAGGAATTGGAGTGCCCTTAACAGAAAAGCTTAAGAAATTATGTCGCAGAGCAGGTATAGGCGATATTGATTTTGAGGGGAAATTTGTTGCTATTAAGATGCATTTTGGAGAGCTTGGTAACTTAGCATATCTTAGACCTAATTATGCCAAGGCTGTTGCTGATTTAGTTAAAGAGGGTGGCGGAAAGCCCTTCCTTACAGATTGTAACACACTATATCCTGGTTCTAGAAAAAATGCATTAGAGCATTTAGACTGTGCTTTAGAAAATGGATTTAACGAGCTTACAACAGGGTGCCATGTTATTATCGCAGATGGTCTTCGCGGAACAGATGATGTGATTGTTCCGATAGAGGGTGGTGAGTACTGTAAGGAGGCATATATTGGTCGTGCAGTAATGGATGCAGATATAGTTATTTCACTCAACCATTTCAAGGGACATGAGTGTACCGGATTTGGCGGTGCTATCAAGAACATTGGTATGGGTTGCGGAAGTAGAGCAGGAAAGATGCATCAGCATAATCAGGGCAAGCCTGAGGTTTTGACTGATATGTGTAAAAACTGCAAGAGATGTGGCTATGAGTGTGGATCTGATGCGATTAGCTACGAAACTGGTAAGGCTGTAATTAATCCTGATATATGTAAGGGCTGTGGACGTTGTATCGGAGCCTGTGCTTTTGATGCTATTCACAATCCTAATGATTCAGCATTTGAGATACTCGGCTGCAAGATGGCTGAGTACACCAAGGCTGTTATAGATAAGAGACCTAATTTCCATATTAGTTTAATTGTAGATGTATCACCTAACTGCGATTGTCACGGAGAGAATGATGCGCCTATCCTTCCTAATATCGGAATGTTTGCAAGCTTTGATCCTGTTGCTCTTGATCAGGCCTGTGTAGATGCTTGTCAGCAGGCAAAGCCTATTAGAAATTCGCAGCTTGGAGACAATCTTGCTAAGCATGACTGGATCAACTACAACGACCATTTCCTTAATTCTAATCCTAATATTAAGTGGAAAGAGACTCTTTCACACGCTGAAAAGATCGGCATAGGAACTAGAGAATACGAGCTTATCACAATGTAGGTTATAATTTATGCGTATAGATAAGTTTCTAGCGAATAATGGAATAGGAACGAGATCCGAAGTTAAAAAGCTACTTAAAAGTGGAGCTGTATTACTAGAGGGAAATCCTATCAAGGATGCTGCTACTCAGTTTGACCCTGCTACTCAATTTGTATCTGTGGCAGGCAGAGTAATCTCTTATAGTGAGCATTATTATTATATGTTAAATAAACCTGCTGGCGTAATAACTGCCAGCAGGGACAAAAATGCGTTAACGGTATTAGATTTACTGAAGCCAGAGGATAGAAGGAGCAATTTAGCAGCAGTCGGAAGGCTTGATAAGGATACAGTTGGATTGCTTTTAATTACGGATGATGGGGATTTAAATCATAGATTGACGTCTCCCAAGCACCATGTTGACAAGAGTTATCTGGCGGTCTTGGATAGAGCTATTAAAAAAGAAGATTTAAGAGTTCTAGAGCAAGGAATAGATATAGGAGATGATGAACCTACACTTCCCTGCTCTTGTAGAGAAGTAACGGGATATCTAGTACCAGAAGAGTTTAGTGAAAAGAGACAGTATATAATTACTATTCATGAGGGCAGATATCATCAAGTAAAGAGAATGTTTTCTCATTTTGGAAGCGAAGTGATATATTTAAAACGCTTAGCTATGGGAAAGGTCAACTTAGATGAGTGCTTAAAAGAAGGAGAATATAGGGCTCTTAGTGATGAAGAGATTGAAAGTCTGAGACAATAATTATTTTAAGAAAGGCATAAAATGTTATCAAAGAGCACACAGACGGCGTTAAAGGGAAGTTCGGTTATTCGGGCAATGTTTACAGAGGGTAAGGCATTGGCAGAGAAGGTTGGTGCAGAAAATGTATTTGACTTTTCGCTTGGCAATCCAGCTACTCCTGCACCTCAAAGGGTTAATGAGGAAATAAAAAATGCAGTAGATAATGTACCCGCGATGGAGCTTCATGGCTACATGGCAAATGCAGGCTACCCTGAGGTGAGACAAGCAATAGCAGATAATCTTAATAAGAGATTTGGAACTGATTTTGACTCGCACAACATAATCATGACAGTAGGAGCTGCTGGTGGACTTAATATCATTATGAAGACTATACTTGATCCGGAGGATGAGGTTATAGCTTTTTGCCCTTATTTTGGTGAATATAGAGGTTATGTGGGTAATTTTGGAGGTAAGCTTGTTGAGGTAAAGCCCAACTTAGATAATTTTGCCCCTGATTTGGATGATTTTGAAGCAAAGATCACAGCAAAGACCAAGGGAGTAATCATAAATACTCCTAATAACCCCACAGGTGTAATATATTCGGACGAGACTATGGAAAATCTTGCAGCTATTCTTGATAAAAAGCAAGAGCAGTATGGGCACGAAATATATCTTATCTCGGATGAACCATATAGAGAGCTTGTGTACGATGGAAATCCTGTTAGATTTTTGACAAAATTTTATAAAAACACGCTTGTTGGCTATTCTTTCTCCAAGTCGCTTTCACTACCTGGAGAGCGTATAGGATATGTAGTTGTACCCAATGAATTAAGTGATGCAGAGGATATGCTTGGAGGACTTGAGATTTCCAATAGACAGCTTGGATTTGTAAATGCACCTTCTCTTATACAGTTAGCGGTAGCCAAGTGTCTTGACGAAAAGACAGATGTCGAATATTACAACAAAAATAGAGAACTTCTTTATGGCTCACTTACCAGACTTGGATTTACCTGTATACGTCCGCAGGGGGCATTTTATCTCTGGGTTAAATCGCCTATGGCAGACGAACAGGAATTTGTAGATGCAGGGAAAAAATATAATATTTTAATGGTTAAGGGAAGTGCATTTGCATGTCCCGGATATGTGAGGCTTGCATATTGTACCTCATATGAAAAAATTGAGCGCAGTATTGCCGCATTTGAAAAATTAGCAAAGGATGTATTATAATTACAATAATTTGTTGATTAGGAGAAATACAATGTTAACAGATAATATACGCAAGGTCGTTCCTTATACACCAGGTGAGCAGCCGGATAGAGCCAAGATGGTTAAGTTAAATACCAATGAGAATCCATATCCGCCTGCCCCCGCAGTAATAGAAGCTCTTAAAAGCTTTGATACAAACAAATATAGATTATATCCAGACCCCAAGGTTAGTGCTTTAGTAAAAGCCATAGCAGATTATTATAAGGTCAACGAAAACCAGGTTTTTGTAGGGGTAGGCTCAGATGATGTTCTTGCGATGAGCTTTATGACATTTTTTAATTCGAAAAAACCTATTTACTTTCCCGATATAACCTATTCCTTCTATGATGTTTGGGCAGATTTATTAAAAATTCCCTACGAGACCAAGGCATTGGACTCAGATTTTTTTATTGATATTAAAGACTATATGGCTAATGACAAGTGTGGAGGGGTGGTTTTCCCTAATCCTAATGCACCAACTGGAGCACTTATGCCTATTTTAGAGGTTGAAAAAATTGTTGCTGCTAATCCTGAAGTTGTTGTAATTGTAGACGAGGCATATATAGATTTTGGTGGAGAGAGTGCCCTTCCTCTTGTGGAGAAATATGACAATATTGTTGTTGTTCAAACATTCTCAAAATCTAGGTCTTTTGCTGGAGGAAGAATTGGATTTGCGATTTCAAACCCCACACTTATAAAATATCTTAATGATGTCAAATATTCGTTCAACTCCTATACTATGGATAGAGTTACAATTGAGGCTGGTGTAGCAGCTATTTCTGACGACGAGTATTTTAAGGATTGCTGTAATAAGATAATAAAGACTAGAGAGTGGACATCTAATGAGCTTAGACGACTTGGATTTTCATTTAATGATTCAGCAAGTAATTTTATTTTTGCTACCCATGAAAAAGTGCCTGCAAAAGAAATCTTTGAGGCACTGAAAAAAGCAGATATATTTGTAAGGTATTTTGATAAGCCAAGAATTGATAACTATCTTAGAATCTCCATAGGAACAGATAGTGAGATGAAGGAGCTTATCGATTTCTTAGAGAAATATATTTAATTTTCTAATCTCTTAAAAACCATATCGTATCCATCATTGCCATAGTTGAGTGAGCGATTGACTCTGCTGATGGTAGCGGTGGATGCGCCAGTTTTTTCTGCAATATCTAGATAGGTATGATTACCTACAAGCATATGAGCCACCTCAAATCGCTGAGAAATGGCTAATAATTCATTGATAGTGCAGACATCTTCAAAAAACTTGTAGCATTCTTCTTTGTTCTCTAATGTAAGTATCGCGTCAAAAAGATGATTGACAGCATCGGTATGTACTGATTTACTCATAAAACCTCCATCACAAATCAGATAGAATTTAATAACGCTTTCACACTTTAAAACATTATAGTATAAAACTGCTTATGTTACAACAAAAATTTTTATTTTGCAACATAACAGAACAAAAATTCGTTGCACGATAATATGGGGTGTGCTAGAATTTAGATAAGAATTTAATACGAGTTTAATTAAATTGAATTATAAAATAAGAGGTATATATGATTGACTTAAGCAAGCTTAACGACAAGCAAAAAGAAGCTGTTTTAGCAACTGATGGTGCTCTTTTGATAATCGCAGGGGCTGGGAGCGGAAAGACCAGAGTTTTGACTCATAGAACAGCATATCTTATAGAGGAAAAGGGAGTTAATCCCTTCAACATAATGGCAATTACCTTTACCAACAAGGCTGCTGCTGAGATGAGAGAGAGGATTGATGCGCAGGTTGGCTTTGGTGCAGAGAGCATCTGGGTTTGCACCTTTCACTCAAGCTGTGTGAGGATACTGAGACGTTTTGCTGATAGATTGGGATATGATACTAATTTTACAATTTATGATACTGACGACTCAAAGCAGGTGATGAAGGAGGTATGCAAGCGTCTTAATATAGACACCAAATATCTCAAAGAAAAAGCTATCCTTGCTAATATTTCTAAGGCTAAGGATGAACTGATTAATCCCACAGAATATGCTATGAATGCAGGAAGAGATTTCACTTTTTCAAGGATTGCCGCTGCATACAGGGAATACCAGGATACGCTCAAAAAAAATAACGCTATGGATTTTGATGATTTAATTGTCAATACAGTAGCACTACTAAAAAGTGATGAGGAAGTGAGAAATTACTATTCGGGCAGATTTCAGTACATCATGGTAGATGAGTATCAGGATACTAATACAGCACAGTTTGAATTGGTTAAGCAATTAAGCAGTGTGCATGGCAACATATGCGTGGTAGGGGATGATGATCAATCAATCTACAAGTTTAGAGGAGCTAATATTGGCAATATTTTGGGATTTGAGAATCATTTCAAGAATGCTAGAACGATTAAATTGGAGCAGAATTACAGGAGTACTCAAAATATCCTAGATGCAGCTAACGCAGTTATTGCCAATAATAAAGGGCGCAAGGCTAAGGCTCTTTGGACTAGTGCAGCTAAAGGAGATAATCTCGTATTCAAGCAGTTAGAGACTGGCTATGAAGAGGCAGAGTATGTAGCTGATAGGATTAGTGGTGCAGTTATTGGTGGTGCACATTATAGTGATCATGCTGTTTTATATAGGACAAATGCTCAGTCAAGAGCTTTTGAGGAAAAGTTTATCAAGGCTAATATTCCATACAAGATAGTTGGTGGAGTTAATTTCTATTCGAGAAAAGAAATAAAGGATATTCTTGCATATCTCAAGACAATAGATAACGGTCGAGACGACTTGGCAGTTACTAGAATTATTAATATACCAAAGAGAGGAATTGGTGCTACATCTGTTTCCAAGCTACAGACGTATGCTAACACCTATGGAATGAGCTTTTTTGAGACTGCAGCAGCTCATGCAGAGGAGGCAGGTCTTGGCAAGGCATCAGCTAAGATAAGAGATTTTATAGATTATATACGTGAATTGCGAGCAAAAACAGGAGTTATGACTGTTCCTGAACTGATTGAAGAGGTGCTAGATTCAACAGGATATAGGGATGAGCTTGAGGCTGAGGGGACCCCTGAAGCAGATGTAAGGTTAGAGAACTTAGATGAGCTTATTTCCAAAGCAGCATTATTTGAGGAGGCTCATGCTGATGATGAAGAACCAGCAGGTCTTTCTGGTTTTCTTGAGGAAGTTGCTCTTGTTGCTGATATAGATGACGTAGACGAGACGGCGGATTATGTTCTTCTTATGACATTGCATTCAGCCAAGGGACTAGAGTTTGAACATGTTTTTTTGACGGGCATGGAGGATGGACTTTTCCCTAGCTATATGTCTATTACTGCTGATGATGCAGCGGAAGAAATAGAAGAAGAGAGAAGACTTTGCTACGTAGGAATTACAAGAGCCAAGAATAAGCTTGATATTACTGCAGCAAGAAGCCGAATGATAAGAGGAGAGCTTCAGTTTAGCAGAGTGTCAAGATTTATAGCCGAGCTTCCTACTGAACTTCTTAATGCAGTTGATGCAAGGGGAAAAAAGATAAAGGATGTGGCAGCTGGCACAAGTACCAATAGTATAAATCGTATAGACAAAAGTACACTTAGTAGCTTGAGACAAAAGCCTTTTGGTTTTGGAGGCAGTTCTTCAAGTGTTAAACCAGCTTCCTCATTTGGAAGCGGTGCTAGCCTAGGTGCCTTAGATTATGTTGAGGGAGATAGGGTAAAGCACCAAAAATTTGGTGAAGGAACGGTGCTTTCTATTATAGCTGGAGGACGCGACTATGAGGTTACTGTAGACTTTGATACAGAGGGAACCAAGAAAATGTTTGCAGGTTTTGCAAAACTTGTAAAATTAAATTGAAACAAAAATACTAAAATATGACACATAATAGTCGAATATCTATTATGATAGTTTTTATTATCTTTGAGAAGTTGTTTAAAGGTTTTATATTGATATAGAGGAAGTATGATGTTTTCAGAGGAAGGCTATGAGGTTATAGGCGCTAGGTATAATCCTGAGGCTAAGGCACAGTTTATAGCAGACAATGAAAAATACATATTATCGTGCGCCAGCAGGTTTACCAAAAGATTCATTACAAAGAGTGATGATGAGTGGTCAATTGCCCTACTGGCATTTAATGTTGCCATTGACACCTATGAGCAGAGCAAGGGTAGCTTTTTGTCGTATGCTAGATTGCTGATTGAGCGACGATTAACTGATTATGTCAGAACGCATGTTAGATTTAATAACGAGATCAGCACTGAACCCTATGTTTTCGAAGGTAGAGTGGATGAGGATTCAGATAATGCGGCATTTCAGGCTAGTATAATTAAAAATACGGCTATTTCAGACGAAAATCCGCTTAGAGATGAGATTGTTGCTCTTACTGCTGATTTGGCAAGATACAAGATAACATTTATGGAGCTTGCAGATGTGAGTCCAAAGGCTGCAAAGACAAAGGCAAGCTGCAAGGAAATAATAAAATTTATAGCTTCTACACCTGAACTAGTAGAGATTGTGAAGGAACAAGGTAAAATTCCTGGAAAAGTGATTACAGAAAAATTAAAAGTACCCCAAAAAATACTTGAGAGACATCGTAAGTATATTATAGCAGCGGTGATAATAGTTACAGAAGATTATCCCCTGATGGCTGAGTACCTTAAATAATCACTTCTAAGGTTGAGTTTCAGCAATTAATACGAGAGAAAGGAGTAGGACGATGAAAGCTGTCATAGTTGACGCTTCCGGGAGTGTAGCAGTTGCACTGCGAGATGACGGTCAGTTTGTAAAGCTTAAAAATATAGATTTTTCAATTGGCCAGGAGATTCGTATTGCACCTCAAAGGGTATCGAGATTTCCTAAGCAGGTAGCAGTAGCAGCTTCAGCAGCCTTGGTTCTTACAGCGGGTGCTGGATTTGGGTTATACGAGTGGAATAGTCCGTACTCATATGTCAGTCTTGATGCGTCTCCTTCTATTGAATATGCTCTTAACAGATTTGATGTTGTTATAGCTGTAAATGGTCTTAATGAAGAAGGTCAGCATGTTGCAGATACAATAGGTGATTCTGTTAAAAATACTAAAATTGACAAAGCTCTCGAGATAACGGTTGCGGCTTTATCAGATGAGAACTATATCTCAAACGAGGATGCTTCCAATGTTGTTGTATCTGTTTATTCAGATAACGATAGCAAGGTTGAAGAACTCATTACAACAGTTAATAATGTAACCAATACTACACCGAGCAATGTTGCAGTGGCAGCAGTTGCAGTAGATAAAGACACTCATAATCAAATAGAAGCTGGACATAAGGTTGTTGACAATAGTGTTCTAGCTGAGGATTCCATAGAAAAGGATACTAATACTTTGGATGAAGGAGATGTGGCTCCTGCAAAGGGTGATGAGGTTGACGTTGAAGCTGTAGATTCAAATACAGGAGATACAGTTGATGAATCAGAGCCTGGTATAGAGTGCCAAAAGGAGAGCAATACCAATAATACTAATAACACCATTAATACATCCAATACTGATGATAAAAATAAGACGGGTGATTCTTCGACTACGGTTGTAGATAAAACAGAGCAAAAGCCGGACACTTCTGGAAAAAATGACAATAAGTCAGACAAGAAGAATGATAACAAAAATAACAAAAACGATGCTCCGGCAAAAACAGATGATGCTCCCGCAAAGGAAGAGGTAGCACCTCCTAGAACCAAGACAGAGGCGATAGAGGTGATACCGGTGGCAGACGAAGAAGTTATACAGCCTGAATTTTTTGGATATACAATAGAATAGTGATTTAATTCTTCCATTTTAGAACCTGATTTGTTAATCAGGTTCTTTTTTTTGGAGCTGAGTGAGGTTTTAAGAAATTTAGAATCTGAATAATTATTTTTTTACTATCACATATGAAATAGTATGAAAATAGCACTTGTAATGCGAAAAAACATCTGATAATATGAATAAGCACACGAAAATAAGAAAATGAAAAAAAAGAAAGGAAAACATATAAAGTAATCTGAAAATGCGCCGAAATAAATGAAGTAAAGCACAAATACATGAAAAAACCCGAAGAAAAATGAAAAAAAGTGAAAAAAGTACTTTACAAATGAAATTAGATGAAATATAATCGTCTTTGTTGGGGGTGAGGAGATGCTGGAAGAAAAACTATATACGGTTGCTGATGTAGCAAACGTCACCGGTCTTACCAGCAGGACAATCCGCAACTATCTCAAGGACGGTACCCTTACAGGAGCCAAGATTGGAGTGCAATGGCGCTTCACAGAGGAAGAAGTCAAGAGACTTTTTATGAAACAGACTCCTGGACTCAAGACTCCGATGCAGATGATTAGAGCATTTGCTGGTGGAAGAGGTAATGATGGTGGCTATCTTATTGAGGATTCTGCAGATCAGAGCGTAGGCCTATCTGCCTTCGATATACTGGTATCTGATGAATCCCAAGCCACCTTATTTTTTGACAAGGTTTCAAGGATAGTTGAGCCTATGTCTGATGAGGTATCACTTACGTATGAATACAGACCATCTGAACAGGTGGTTAGAATTGCAGCTAGTGGTACAATTATCGGTCTGGATGCCTTTATCAAGGGGATAAAGGAACTAGATACTAAGGGTTAGGACTGGGGAAAACAATGGATTTAGCTAAGGTTGATTTTGCCTCAGAGGCGGAAATCGACGCATACTACGACAAGGTTGTACGTGACAACATTCGAAAAAAAGAGATGATAGTCCGTCGGCGCAATTTTAGACGCGATGGTATCAGGCTAGTCAAGCTGGTGGGTATAACTGTAGTACTTACCATTTTGGTTGTTATTTTTGTCAAGCTTAGTACAGATATTACGACACATACACGTAATGTATCAGTGCTAGAGAGGGAAGTGGGCAGATTACGACTAGCGAATGATGATGCCGACAAGCGGATTCAGGATAAGATGGATGTCAGAGATATAGAGAAAAAAGCCTCGGCACTAGGAATGTCCTATCCTAGTTCGGATGCAATTGTTTATTATGAGGTTTGGGATTCAGACTATATGATAGTCTGCGAAGCATTTGATTAAGTTGCCTTCCTATGAATTCTTTCAAATAAAGGTGCTTTTGCACCGGAGAAGCCATACGCATTATGCGTATGGTTTTTTCTTTACTAAAATATGTATTTGTGGTATAGTAACTCTAACTAATTATATGTATATTTGTATGGAAACAAAGGGGAGAGAATATATTATGACACCTGCGTTTATACTTAAAATAATAGTATTTTTATTGTTTATATATACCGTTACCTTGATATATAGGTTGAGCAGTATCAAGAGTACTTCGAGACAGAGGATAATAGTGGCTATGACCTTATCTGGTCTCGTTATTATGTTTGGATATATCCAGGAGCTATCCGCTACTACGCTTGATGTGGATGCTTGGGCTGTGAGAATGAGAAGTGTAGGTGCGTTATGGTTTTCGTTTTTCTCGACAGTTTTGATGTTGGATTTTTGCAATATCAAGATGAAAAAAATAGTAAGACTCATATACACATCAGTTGCGATAATCATAACAGCGGCGATTTTTATTGATATAGAATATCAGCACATGTTCGTATTTAGGCAGTCAACTGCTAATTATTTTATCACACAGAATAAGTTTGGTCTTTTAGGGGCGGGTTATGTATACGCTATTTATGTTATTTTGCTACTGATTGCAACCTTAGTTTTATCGATTTTAGCAGTGAATAAGTATCGCGCCTCACACGCAATAATAGTATTTGCAGTACTTTGCTTTACAACAGTTACCATGGGAGTGCTGTATAGCGAGGGCTTTACTGGCGGATTGGACCTTAGCTTGATATTTTTTATCATAACCATAAGGCACGCTTTTTTTGGAAACAGAAATTATCATTTCCTTGACGATGGTGTGATTGCGCAGCATCTTATCCTGGACGAGGTAGGAGATGGATATGTAGTACTGGATTCCAAGCATCGTGTTATGAAATATAATCAGATTGCACTTATGCTTTATCCTGAACTCGCAGAGACAGGAGAGCGGGATATGATGGCGGAGCTTATGTATCTTCACAATCATGAATGCCTTGAACACAATGGCAAGCGTTGTGATATTATTGTTTCCGAGCTCAAGGAATATGGGGACATTACAGGATATGTAGTTTGGCTTTATGATAGAACTGATGAGTACAATTCAATAGATGAGCTCAATGATCTCTCGGCAAAGGTTAAGCAGGCAGAAAAGACAAGGGCACTATATAATAAGCACATGTCTCAGGGAATGAATTCACCTATTGAGATAATCAAGACTAGAGCCTTGGCTATCTTAGCTGATGAAAAATCAGATGATGATATAAAAGAACTCTCTAGTGAGATTTTAGAAGGCTGTGTCAAGATTAATGACATGACCAAGATACTCTCTAAGTACACTCTTCAGGCACCTAGTGACGATGGTCTTGTATTTGGTTACTACGATACGAAAAAGCTTGTTGAGCATGTCATTAAGGAGGTTTCGTCGAGAAAGGGCGGCAGACTCGATACAACGAGAGTTGCTATTTCTGGAAGTATTCCTTCAAAATGGTATGGCTGTAGGGATGCAGTAGAAAATATTGTTGACGGAGTGCTTAGAATTTCGAGTGTTGTTTCTATACCCAAGAGCATAGATGTAGATATATTTATGGAGGCGAGATATGCAGAAGCAATACTTGTCTTTAGTATATATTTGGGTGATCAGGGAAGCCTTACCAATGAGCTTCGTAGAATTGAGGCTATGCAAGCAAGAGGTGACAATAATCTTTCAAAACAGGTTACCTTCCTTCCTTTTGATATGATTATGAGAACTCTTGGAGAAATAAAGGGTAGTGTAGATTGGGAAATTATCGGCAATGATTCCAAGATATTACTGTCGTTCCCTCAGAGAGTTATTGGCGAGAAATTCTTTGACCCTTCAAGTGTCGAAGGACTTATTAATAAAAATGCAGGAAGCGTAGAGGATAGTATACAGGCACTTGCCAGAAAACTTGAGGTAATTGAGGAGTACAGCACAACAGAGAGTGTTTCGGAGACGTTGTCTGCTGGGGCAATTGATGGAGGTGAATCAGGAGCTCCCGTATTAACTAAGACCGTGAATATAGACTATTCAGCACTAAATGATGATGCCAACAAGCCGGTTATACTTGTCTGTGATGATAATACACTTTACCTTAGAGAGATTGATAGCTGGCTTAGAAGGCTTGGAGTGAAGACTATCATAACCAAGAGTGGACAAGAGGCCGTTGAGGTATATAGGAGAAAACACGTCGATCTTGTATTCATGGATCACATGATGCCCAATATGGATGGAACAGAAGCACTCGGCTATATAAGAGATATCGAGGCTGAGGTTGGAAAGGGTGTTAGGGTGCCTGTTGTACTTCTCACTGCAGACGATACAGTCGGGGCAAGAAAGAAGTATTTGGATCGAGGCTTTGATGAATATATTTCAAAGCCTATAGAACCTCATGAGATTGAGAGTATGGTAAGGGCAATGCTGTCTGTGCCAATAGCAGGAGAAAAGTAAGTTTGATATGGCAAAGTTGTCAGAATTTGTAGTGGACGGATATCTAATGGCTGACTCCAAACAGATGGAGGAAGCTAGAAAAGAGAATGAAGGTGTTGAATATGTTAGGTCTAGACTAGACATGAACAACCCTTTTTCTGTGCTGAAAATATACAATAAAATGATTGACCAAAATATGTTCAAGAGTCAGGTTGGGATTTCGTTTTTGAGAGAACTACAGGATTATTTGTATGCATGTACAAGTATTAGTCCAGATGATGTGAAACCAATTCCTTTGACACCGCCCCCTAAGCCTAGAATCATCAAAGAGGATTTGGCTGAGGACGAGAGAAGCCGTTTAAAAGGAAAGCAATGGTGGCTTATAGCAGTTATCATTGCCTTGGTTGTTGCTATAGTTGTAATGTTTGTAATTGTATTAACTAGTGACCATCCTAATATTTTGAATTATGAGAATGAGATTATTGATAAATACAGTGAATGGGAAGAGGATTTAAGGGCGAGAGAGGAAACTCTAAAAAACAAAATCAGAGAACTAGATATAGAGGTTGATTATTAGGAGTAGGCAACTAGGTTATGTATAAGATATTGGTAGCGGATGACGAGCTTAGGATGAGAAAATTGATACGAGATTTTCTTATCAGGGCAGAATATGAGGTGGTTGAGGCTTCTGACGGAGAAGAGGCACTTGATAAATTCTATGGAGATCATAGTATAGATCTTGTTATTTTAGATGTTATGATGCCACATATTGATGGATATGAGGTTTGTAGAGAGATTAGAGAAAAATCCCAGGTGCCAATTATTCTTTTGACTGCAAAATCTTCGGAAACAGATGAGCTTACAGGGTTTGAGTGTGGAGCAGATGAGTATGTGACCAAGCCCTTTAGTCCTAAGATTTTGGTTGCTCGAGTTGACGCGCTACTTAGGCGTGCTAATGTAGGTATTGAGGATGGACCAATTGTTGCTGGCAAGATTGTGGTTGACAAGGTTGCACATATGGTAAAGGCTGATGGTGTATCTGTTGATTTATCCTTTAAGGAATTCGAGCTTTTGACATATTTTATGGAAAATCATGATATAGCTCTTTCCAGAGAGACTATTCTCAATCATGTGTGGGATTTTGATTATTTTGGAGACGCGAGAACTATAGATACTCACGTAAAAAAACTTAGGAATAAGCTTGGAGATTGTGGAAAATACATTAAGACAATCTGGGGCATGGGATATAAATTTGAGATTACAGAGTAGCATATGGTTAAGACGAGAAATAAGTCAATAACGGTACAGATTTGTATCACCATAATTGGACTGACTGCCGGCACGGTATTACTGTGCTGGCTTTTGAATACCCTTTTTTTGGAAAACTATTATTCGTATCGCAAGATGACGCAATTGAGTAGAGCCTACTTGGTAGCGGAAGATGCAGCTAAAGAGAATAAATTATTAAGCACAGAGTTTTCATCGCAATTGGAAAATCTCGGTCATGCACAGAATTTGACAGCGATAATTATATCATCGGATGGAAAAGTAGTGGCATCGTCTGAACCGGATGCTAACAAGGCATTCGGAATGTTTGTTGAGCTTCTTGTGGAAGGACCAGATGAAAAAAGAGGAAATCCTGTTATAGAGGAAAACGAAAAATATAGTATATTGGAACTTAGGGACGATAGGACGGGAGATAATTATCTTGTTTTATGGGGCGACTTGGGCAACAATAATCTGCTCATGATTAGAACTGCGTTGGAGAGCTTGAGGGATTCCGTGGAGATTTCTAATAGGTTTCTTTTATATGCGGGCTTGGTAGCAATTTTTATCAGTATTGCTGCAGCGATTTTTATCACGAAAAGACTTACAAGTCCGATAGTTAAGCTTAAAGATATATCTATTCGGATGTCAGAGCTTGATTTTTCTGCAAGATATGAAAGTGGTGGCAGCAAAAAGGATGAGCTTGACGAGCTTGGAGAGCATATGAATATGCTTTCAGATACACTTAAAGAAACCATATCAGAGCTTAAAACAGCAAATAATGAGCTTCTTGTTGATATTGAGAAAAAAGATAAAATGGAGCAGATGCGAGGAGAGTTTATATCAAACGTTTCGCATGAGTTAAAAACACCGTTGGCACTTATATCAGGCTATTGCGAAGGACTAAAGGAATGCGTGAATGATGATCCTGAGAGTCGAGATTTTTACTGTGATGTCATCCTGGATGAAACTGATAAGATGACTAAAATGGTGCAGAAGCTGTTGACGCTTAATCGCTTGGAGTTCGGTGGTCAGAAGATTGAACTAGATAGATTTAATCTATCCGAGCTAATAGATTCCGTGGTTGACGCTAATAGTCTGTTGGCGGAGAAAAAGGGACTTAAAATTGAGCGAAGATACGAATCGGATATTTTTGTTTGGGCAGATGAGTTTGAAATAGAAGAGGTAATTACTAATTATATTAGTAACGCTGTTAATCATGTAAGTGGAAAGCTTAGAATTGTGGTTAGCATTATAGATAAGGAAAATGTTCAAAGAGTATGTGTGTACAATACGGGTGAGCATATTTCGGAGTCGGACTTGAATAGAATATGGGATAAATTCTACAAGGTAGATAAGGCGAGGTCTAGAGAATATGGAGGTAGTGGAATAGGCTTGTCAATAGTCAAAGCTATTATGGATAATCATCACCAGATGTGTGGTTGTGAAAATGTTGAAGGTGGCGTAGAATTTTGGTTTGAACTGGATAAAAATTAGTTGATTTAGAATAATACTAATGATATTCTAAACTATAGATTTTTAGGACGAGGTTGAAATGAAAAAAAAGTTAACAGCGGTGCTTTTGGTGCTGGCAATGGTATTTGTTCTCACGGGTTGCGCAGATGAGCTTTATGAGATGACACCTGAGGAGAGGCAGATAATTGTTGATTATTCAGCACATATTGTTGCCAAATATAATATAAGACAGCCAGAGGGTTATACCTATGTGTATGAACCACAGGAAAAAGAGGAAGAAGATTTTTCGGAGTTTGATGACATTACTGATGCATCTGATACTGAAGAGGATGACACAGATTCTGCTACAGATGCTACAGATAATGAAACCTCTGATGATACAAATTCAGATTCTATGGACGATACATCTGGTAATACAGAAAATCAGGCTACAGCAGATTCAGCTAGCTTAAGCGAGGCACTGGGGCTTGGAACCTTAAAGGCGGTGTTTACTGGAGCACAGTATTGCTTGAAGTATGATACGTTTGTTCCAGAGTACGGATGTGGGCTTTGCGTTGTAAATGTCACTATAGAGAATCCGACTGAGCATGACATTAAGCTTGATATGCTATCGAGACTTCCTAAGTTCAAGGCAAGGATAAATGATTCGGTGAATCTCAAATCGTCAATTACAATATTACTAGATGATTTGTCTACGTTCCAGGGTGAGATACCAGCAAAGGGAAGCAAAGATACTGTGGTTATATTCCAATTTAAGGATAATTCTATTACATCGATTGATAAGCTTACAATGTCGGTTGATATCGATGGAGAGACAAAATTAGTAGATTTGTTATAATTTTTACAAAAATACAAAAAAAGATTTGTATTTTTTAGTAAAACTTGATATAATAACCCAAATGATTAGTTTAGCACCTTATTATGTGCTGGTGGGAGGTTTTTAGTATGGATACCAACATATTGTTAGAGAACGGAACCAATGAGCTTGAAGTGTTAGAATTCACACTTAATGGCAATCATTATGGAATCAATGTTGCCAAGATTCGTGAGATACTTTCGTATCAGGCTGTCACTCCTGTTCCCAATTCAGGTCCAGAGGTTGAAGGTATATTTATGCCCCGAGATGCAATGATTACTGTAATAAATCTCAAGGCTTGCCTTTCTCTTCCTAATGAGACTGAGGGAAATGGACTCTTTATTATTACCAACTTCAATAAGCTTGATATAGCCTTCCACGTAGATGAGGTTATTGGTATACATAGAGTTTCATGGGCAGATATTATTGAGCCTGATTCTACAATCAACATTGGTGATGCAGGTGTGTCAACAGGTATCATCAAGATAGAAGAGAAGCTTGTTATTATTCTTGATTTCGAGAAGATTATTACAGATATCAGTCCTGAGACAGGACTTAAGGTTACAGATATTGAGACCTTAGGAGAGAGAAATCGTTGTGATTCTCCCATCTTGATGGCTGAGGATTCACCTCTTCTTTCCAAGCTTATCATAGATTGCCTCAAGAAAGCTGGATATACTAATATCATGGCGTTCCCCAATGGTAAAGAGGCATATGATAAGATTGATGAGCTTAAGAAGGGTGGTACTCTCAAGAAGGATGTGCATTGCATCATTACAGATATAGAGATGCCTATTATGGATGGACACAGACTTACAAAGCTTTGCAAGAGCGATGATGAGATTAAGGATATCCCTCTTGTAATATTCTCTTCACTTGTAAACGAGGAGATGCGTCGTAAGGGCGAGGCTCTTGGAGCAGATGCACAGCTTACAAAGCCTGAGATTGGTCAGCTCGTATCTACAATTGATGATCTTATCGACAAAAAAGTTCTTGCGTAGTATATAAAATAAGGTATAATTTTAAGAGCATCATTTATATGATGCTCTTATTTCGTATATTATAAATGTTGAAAAGGGGACTTACAGTGGCAGGTACTGAGGACTATCTTGACAGTCTATTAAATACAGTGACAAAAAAACTGAATAAGGTAGAAGAAGATTTTTCTCAGCGCAAGGAAGAGGCTAGTGATTTAGCTAACAGAGGCTTGGCCCCTAAAACAGTTAGAGCGATTGAGGCAGTTAGAGATAATCAGTTCTTAAACGAATTTGAAGGAGAGATGTCTACAGATGATGTGGACGATTTCCTTGCGAGCTTTGAAGCTGAACTCAATGGAGATATTGAGAGATTTGAAAAAGCAAATCCTAAAAAACAATCCAGAGAGGCTTATCTGTCTCAGGTCGATCAGATTCTTGCTGATTCTGATGATGAGGATGATTTCTTTGCAAATCTTGATGATTTAGATGATTTTGACATCCCAGGAGTTGACGACGAAGCAGAGAATTATAGAGAGCCTGAGCTTGCAGCTATGCCTGAGGATGCTTCTGCAGATGCTCCTGCTATTCCACAATCTGACGAGATATTTACAGGCGAGGAGATAATGGCTGAGGCAGCTAAAGCTTCTGAAGAACCCACAGAAGAGGAGCTTGAGCTTGCTGCTCTTGCTAGAAGTCTTGAAGATGAGAGTAGTTCGTACAAGCCTATTGAACAGCCTAACGGCGATATTTATTCCGGAAGAAATGTTTCAGAGGTTGGAGTAGATGGGCTTGCGAGTCTATTTGATGATGATGAAGATGGCACAGAAGGGACTAAAGCGGGCAATTCTGCTGAAGATTTAGTTTCTGATACGGTTATTCCAGAGGATATAAATGGCACTTTAGATGCTACAGCCGGTTTAGAGGATGTTGGTGGAGTAGATGCTGATGCTATCAACAATATAGATGATTTAGATGATGATGGTATATTGGATCTTCTAGAGGGCTTTGATGATGGTGGTGCTGGAGCTGACCTTGGAGGAGAGGGAGGAATTAGCATTGATGATATTTCAGAGGATCCTGAGAATATAGATAGAGCGAGAGCTGCTATTGGTGGAGATACATCTGAATCTGAGGATACAGGCAAGAAGGCACCTGGATTTTTACAAAAATTACTTAGCTTCTTTTTTGGAGAGGACGATGATGACGAGGAAGAGACTAAGAGTTCTGGCGGTAATACCGAGGAAGATGATTTAGTTGCTGCGCTTGAAGGAATGGATGGCAAAAAGCCTAAGAAGGAAAAGGAGAAGAAGGAGAAGCCTAAAAAAGAGCCTAAACCTAAAAAGCCTCCTAAGCCTAAAAAGCCACCCAAGCCCAAGAAGGAGCCTGAGCCTAAGGGTAAGCCACTGCCTAAGCTTCCTGTTTTTTTAATTCTTGTTCTTGGAGCGTCTTTATGTGCGTTTATACTGATTAGCTATTCGGCTATTGAGAGCAGCGGTGGTATATACATGGGACAAGAGAGCTATGACAGAGGAGATTATACTAGTGCATATGGTAGTATGGTCGGAACTGATATAGCAGAGAGTGAAATTGATTTATACAATAAATCTAAGGTGCTTGCTAGTGTGCATGAGGAGCTGAGAGCATATTCGTCTATGATGGCAGTAGAAAAATATGATCTCGCTTTGGATTGCTTGATTAGAGGTATTGGAAGATATAAGATTCACAATGCTAAGGCTGAGGCTTTAGATGTAGCTAATGAGATTGGAATTGAAAATGACAAGAGTGTTCAGGCTATATTAGAGAGGATGCATGAAGAGCTGGTTCAGCAGCTTTCAGATCAGTTTAGTGTTTCAGAGGAGCAGGCACTGGAAATCTATGCTATTGAAAACAGAGCGGATTATTCAATAGAGCTTAATAAGATACTTAGAGGTCTAGGCCTCAAGGAAGAAAAATAGTCACCGGAGGGTGGCTATTTTTTGTTTTAGTAATTAATTTTTACTTTTTTCATTTTTTTGTATTATTTTAGTAAAATATGTGATATACTATCGCAAAATTGTTTTTTATGGAAAATGAGTATATGAATTTTTCTGTAATATAAAAAGATGGAAGTAAAAGAGAGGAGTTCGCTTATGGAGATTTTAGTTAATGGAGCGGTTACTTCACCTAAGGGATTTAGTGCGGCAAATTGTGCAGCAGGTATCAAATATAAAGACAGAGATGACATGGCCTTTGTATTTTCAAAAGAGCCTTGTGTGGCAGCTGGTGTATACACTACTAACGTGGTTAAGGCTGCATGTGTTAAATGGGATATGGCTATCACAGAGGGTAGTGGTCCCGTTCATGCGGTAGTAGTTAATGCGGGTATTGCCAATGCCTGTACTGGCGAAGAGGGCTTTTCATACTGCAAGAAGACAGCAGAGGCAGTAAATATGGAGTTAGATGTACCAGTTGACAGCGTATGTGTATGCTCAACAGGAGTTATCGGTATGCAGCTTCCCATTGAAAAGCTTGAAAATGGAGTCAGGATGATGGCTCCTAAGTTAGCAGAAACAGAAGATGCTGGTCACGCTGCTGCCAGAGCAATTATGACAACGGATACTGTTCCCAAGGAGTGCGCAGTTACATTTGATGTAGATGGAACTACAGTTACTGTAGGTGCCATGTGTAAGGGCTCAGGTATGATACATCCCAATATGTGTACTATGTTAGGGTTTGTTACAACTGACCTTGATATTTCCAAGGATTTACTTCAGGCAGCACTTTCAACAGTAGTAGTAGATACATTTAATATGGTGTCTGTAGATGGAGATACATCTACTAATGATACATTACTTGTTTTGGCAAATGGGCAGGCTGGTAACAAAAAGATTACAGAGCTTGATGACAATTTCCATAAGTTTGTTGAGGCACTTCATACAGTATGTGAGTGTTTGGCAAAAAAGATGGCTGCAGATGGAGAGGGTGCAACTCATCTCTATGAAGTAAAGATAGAAAATGCTAAGAATAAGGATGAAGCGGTTACTCTTGCGAAGTCTGTAGTCGGAAGTAGTCTCTGTAAGGCTGCTATCTACGGCAAGGATGCAAACTGCG
>JAZRXQ010000102.1:0-2129 GCA_045600305.1 Lachnospiraceae bacterium | reverse complement strand
CGATTACCACCTAGCGGTATATATACATAGTCTCTAAGCCAACTACCCAAGGATATATGCCATCTGCGCCAAAATTCACTGGCACTGCTTGATATATAGGGGTAGTTGAAGTTCTCCATGAAATCAAAGCCTAAAATCTTTCCAAGACCAATTGCCATGTCGCTGTATCCTGAAAAATCAAAATATACATGAAGTGCATAGGTAATTGCATTTAGCCAGAAGAATAAAACCGAAAGGTTTTCGCTGGCTCTAAAGGTCGCATTAAAAGCCCCAAGTGCATTGGCTATCAGCACCTTTTTCCCTAGTCCTAGTATAAAACGTCTGGCACCTATGGCCACCTTATCAAAGCTTAGTTCTCTACTTTTTAGCTGCTTTTCTATATCAGAATACCTGACAATAGGTCCTGCTATTAGCTGCGGGAACATGGCAATATAGGTTGCCAAATCTATGAAATTTTTCTGCGGCTCAACGTCTTTTCTGTAGACATCTATTATGTAGCTAATAATTTGTAATGTATAAAAGCTTATTCCAATAGGTAAAGCTATACCTAATAGCTTTACATCTAATCCTGTAACCTGTCCAAAGGAAGCAATAAAGAAATCAGCATACTTAAAATACGCTAAAACTCCAAGTTCAATAACAAGTGTAATAATCAAATATATTCTCTTTACCACTTTTCTATTTGCTGCACCTATGAGTCGTCCACTGATGTAACAGATGACGATTCCTACCATCATCACAATTACAAATTTAGGCTCGCCCCAGGCATAGAAAACCAGGCTAGCAGCCAAAATAATTGGATTTCTAGCCTGGCGAACCTTTAAGCCAAGGGATAAGTATAGTATTAAAAAAATTGGTAGAAAAATATACAAAAAGGATATGCTCGAAAAAACCATTATTCTTCCCCCGTTAACTTATAGATTTCGAGAAATCCCACCCCATTACTCCTCGTTTGAGCACATGATAAAGCAAACCTTGTCTCCATAGATTGTACTAACTGTCTCATCTGCTTCTGTACAAATATTCCATCTGGGATCATTGCAGCTATTTAATGTAGCAAGAAAGCCCTCCGGATCATTTGATACAGTAAAGACATATCCTACAAAAGGAACCGAGCCAATCATTGGAGCAAACATTACACCATCATCAAAGCCACTTATCTCATCTGTAAATCCCATGAGATATCCAGGCTCAACCTCCATAGTTGCACCAGCATATACGAAGTTAGGACTCTCTGTAAGTGCTGTTGCAATATCCATAGATGAAAGACTAGAATCTGCCTCTAACTGCGCTATAAAATCGTTTAGGAGTGCTGTTCCCATTGTATCACTGGCCTCAGAGCCTACTGTTGTTTCACTGCCATTAGGATCAGCTGCCTCTCCCTCATCAATTACGATTTCATCTGTGTCCTCGATAACAGCATTATTATCTTCCATCACTGTGCTGTCATCTATTTCGGTGTTGCCTACATTAACATCTACACCGTCTGCTTCTTCTGTAACCGTATTTCCTGTCTCAGGTACAGGTGCTGCCCCACATCCCACTACTGAAAGTGCTAAAACTCCCGCTAATAGCATTGTAACTATTTTCTTCTTCATAATCTTGTCCTCCATTTTTTCTTTTCTAGTTTTTACATAAAAAAACTTGCCGTCACTGATATGTGTCGGCATGTTTTGATTTTGTTTCAAATAATTTTTTAATTTGCTAAAAGCATTCTATCGTTATTGAGCTCCTCGCCAGAAACCTTTGCAAACTGCTCAAGTAGATGCTCACCTGTGAGAGCTTTTTTCTCCTCACCCGCTACATCAATAATAATCCTTCCATCATGCATCATGATAAGTCTGTTTCCATGAGCGATAGCATCCTTCATATTGTGTGTAATCATAAGTGTTGTAAGATTATTCTCTTCAACAACCTCATCAGTAATACGAAGAACTGTTGCTGCGGACTTGGGGCCAAGAGCTGCAGTGTGCACAACCAGTAATAACAGCTTAGGCATCTGAAGTGTTGTCATAAGAAGTGTCAGCGCCTGTCTCTGTCCACCTGATAAAAGTGATACCTTGGTGCCAAGACGATTTTCAATTCCAAGTCCTAGTCTGGCAACTAATTCCTTGTACTCTGCTCTCTTT
>JAZRXQ010000101.1:0-10407 GCA_045600305.1 Lachnospiraceae bacterium | reverse complement strand
ATAAAGAGACAGAGCTTGGTAATATAACTACAGACAGGCTTGAAATGGAACGAGAGAAGGAGGACTGGAAAAACTCAGAAGCTGCGCAGAAGCAAAAAGAATTAAATGACACTCTTGTGGCAACGATGACAGACCACATAGGTCGCCTCACATATCTCAAGGGCACGGCAGGTGATAATGAAGCAGCAAAAGCAGCTTTAGATAAAGCGGTTATGACCGTTGAAAATATTCTTATTGTTGCGGGAGAGAAGTTCGACACCTCAAATGAGGCCGATTTAGAGCAAAGTACATCCACATTGGAGAGACTCTATGGTCAGATGAATATCAATCTAAATGAGGCGATGACTGCTCTGGGTAATGAACACGTAGCAATCAAGGATTTAAGTGATTTATGTGCCATATATGACGGAGTCAATTGTCGATTGTTTGATGAGGTTAGAAATGTTGTAGACAGTAAGGAGACTATTTCTAGCTGGATAGTTATCATTCAAAGAGCACAGGGACAAAAGCTCACTGTGCTAGAGCAGGAGACCAAGCACACTCATGGAGCTAACTCGGATGTACATGTAATAGAAGATGGCAAGACTAAACGATTTTTTAAGGCTGATGGCAGTATCAGTGAGTACGAGGATGTGCAAAAAGAAGCTGTAAGTGCAGTTGTAGAGGAAGGGGAAGTAGACACATATCTTAAATTACTTCAGGATTTTGAAACAGGGCTCAAGGCAGAAAATAAGGAGGCAGGCACAGTCAATGCCTATAAGCAATTTGTGGCTGATTTTCAGAAGAGATATAATCCAGAACTTGCTAATAATATTGAGAAGGATATCCAGGAGTGGCGTTCAAAGGAGTGGTCTCCATCTCAAAAGATAATGATAGAGATACTGGAGGACAAGAAGAAAAAGGCCATTGAGAGTAGGGAGGCACTGGAGAAAAAGATAACAGATATATTAGGAGAAAAGGTAGATATTAGCAAATTTGCTGCTATACTAATGAAGGCATTTGCTATTGAAAATACCATTAATCTGGGAAAAGAAGGTGGCATACAAAGTGGAGCCAACCTAATGAAGAGAAATATTGCTACAGAGAGGATGAGTAAGCTCCTTGGTATGGGAAGTGTTGTAGTTCACTCGAGCCTCGAGAGTATAGAGCAAAGTGGTAAGACTATCCACGGCTTTGCCATGGAAAACTCTGGTGGTGTAGATTTCAATACGCTCAAGAAAATCATGATGTCAGATAGAGACATTACTCTTGCGGAGATGTCCAAGGAAGCAAGTGAGCAGCTTACGAGATTACAGTTTCTAGATAACATTACAGGACAGATTGACAGGCATAGAAACAATATTCACTATACATACAGGATAGATGAAGAACAGACTGAAGATGTGAGAACACACAAAAAGCTTATTCGCAAGAGGATTGTCATTACAGGCGTTAGGGCTATTGATAATGATATGGCATTTGGCGATAAGTTTGATGTCACCAGAATGAATAAAAATACACTGGGATTCATCACGCCTGTGAAGGAAAAAAGAAAAGTTAATGGAGTTACAAAGGATGTAAATGTAGTTAGTATTCCATATGTGTCTGAAGCATTTAAGGAAAAACTTAAGGGGATTTCTGCGGATGATATCAGAAAAACACTTGCTGGCCTAGTTGAAAAGGAATATATAGAGAGTTGTGTAAAGCGATTTGTGTCACTAAAGAGAATTGTTTTAGGCAAAACCTATGATATGGACAACGCTGAATCAGATATGGTTAAGAGTTATTATGATGAGATAAATAAGCATCGCTCTGAAAATGAAAGAATATTTTTTTCCTCAAAAGCTAATAAAGTGGTAGAGGGTGGTACTTATGAAGGCAGGATTATAGAAGGTGGCGACGGACTAAGAAGTGTTACCGCAATAAATGGTAGGATAAAATCAAATAGCGATACAAAACTTGGAGATACTACAGTTGAAATAAATGGAAAGAAATTAAAACTTAGTTTTGATAAATACAGCGACGTTAGAGGTTTTGATCCCAAAACAGTAGAAAATGCCGCAGAGGCTGCAGAAAAAGTAATGAAGAATAAAAAAGCAGAAGAGATAACTGAGCAATCGTTTATGGAAGAAGTAGCAAGTCAGATATATTGGAAAAAATACAGAGCAGGAGAGATATAATTATAAAGAGGATTTATGAATATGGAATACAAGAAAATAACCCTTGAGGAAGATATATTTAATAGCTTACCAAGAGATACACAAGACATTGTCAGATTCGAGGATAATTATGTTCTCGCAGCTCTTGACGGCGAAGAGTTAGTATCCTTTGTGGTGGTTAAAAATATTCCAAATGATATGATGCATCAGATTAGCTATATTCATTTTGCTAAGCATCGTGATATGGATAACATTATAAGACAGCTTATCAAATACATCGAGGTAGATTGTATGGAAGAGGACGAGGATGAGCTGTCTGTATGTCTCGTTGGGTATGATATAGATATGCAACCGGTTTTCGATATCCTAGAGGAGATGGGGTATGTCAATCTCAGTGATGATACCAGACTCTTGGTATATCAGCTTAGCGAGCTAAAAAAGACTACCTTCTTTGACAAGACCAGTCACACAGATCTTATCAGAAATAATATAAGCTTTTACAATGAGCTTGAGAGAAGACAGTTGGGGCTATTTTTTGAGAAATGTAAAAAAACAGGAAAAGTAGTAAATCTAAAGAGAGCAGATATTTTATTTACGAGATATTATGTGATTAATAACGAGATAAAAGGCTTTCTAGAATTTAAGGAGACTACGCCTCAGGTAGTTACTATGCTTGATGCGTTTATCGAATGGGAGCCTAAGACCAAGTATGCATACCCTGTTATGCTAGCGTCGGCACTAGTATTATCTGACAATTTCATGCCAGAGGATACGATAGTTAGATTATATCTCGAACGAGATTACATGTATGATGCGCTCATCACAGTATTTGGTGAGCCTGATATTGATAGACACATGCATATTTTTAAGAAAGAATTATAAGGAGAGAGAAAATGGGATATTTTGATGATTACTTACAAAAAAATCAAAAGAAAAATATAGAAATCAACGAAGACAAACTTCAAACAGAACTTAATGCCTACGGTCATTCGACTGTTACTGCAGATGTATCAGCGAATAAGTATGGCTATCAGGCTGCAGATGTTATCAATGTAGCTAAGCTACTTCACGAAGCCAATGTCAGAAAACTAGACGTAAAGACCAAGATGGATTCTTCACCTCTTCTTTATAGGAAGGAAACAGACGCTCTTGGCAATGTAAAAAAAATAAAGAGAGGTCATTTTGAAAAGAAAAAACTTTTAAAGGATGCTGAAGCCTATGAAGAGAAAATAAAGAATACAGATTATGCTGTTGCAGAGGTTGATGCCAATGCTATCCCTGTCGAAGAACCTGTCGAGGAAATTACAGAGATGAATGCAACCTATATGGATGAAAATACAATTGCAGTTTCAGAAGAGGAATTCCCTGAACAGACAGACAATAAGAAATTAACTCTTAACAAACGAGATCAGGTATACTTAGCGAGTCAGAAGGAAAATCTAAGCGTTATGGATAAGACATATTTAAGTAGATTAAAACCTGAGTTGATTAAAGCATTGGATGATCCAGACCTTGAGCCTGCGTTTAAGGCAGAGGAGTATGAAATTAATGATAATCTATCTGACGAGCAGATGACAGAGGTATTAGAGTTTGTTAGAGATAATATTATTGATGGATCTGCAATACGGATGTATCGTACTGCTTTTAGTGGTAGTTCATTTGTTAAAACTGATGATATGTATGATTTGATAGATGATGTTATTAAGATGGGTGTGGATAAGATTAAACAGAGTAAATGGGAAGAATTAGCATTTAAGTTTAGACTTTTTGCTATATACTGTGCAGGTATTAATCTTGGTGGAGTTGATTCTGCTGGTAAGACCATTCTTCAGCTTTCAAGAGTATTTACAAATCGTGCTAGTAGTTAAGATAATTATAGACATATAAAGGAGCAAATATGCAGTACACACTTATAGATAACAATGACAATTCAAAATATATTCCATATCTTTCTATGGATATGATGAGCAGATATATGGGTAGTGAAGTACTCTTTATAGTAGTAGCAGTAGATGATGACAGGGATGGCGCTATTGCAGGTGTAGGCGCTTTTGTCAGTGGCAAGGTCACAGATATAAAGGAAATCAATATCGTTGATGGTTACGATTATATCGAAGTTTATTCTAATCTAGTAGATACTATTTTTGATATTGTAAAAGATAGCCCTGTAAAGGTATGCACTATATCTGTATATGAAGACCAAGATGATGAACTTACATCAGCTACCGTAGATATGTTGGAGAAAAAGGGCTTTTTATTAGATGACTCTAGCGATATGTTTAGCGCTAATATCAAGACTATATCCAAGAACTTAGCAAAGTTTGAAGACACCAAGGTAGATGGTGAGGTAGTATCCATCTGGTCACTGGATGACAGGCAGGCAAAGGATCTGGACAGAGTTTTAGCTAAGAATTTTATGCCTCTTAGTGCCTTAGAGGGTGTAGAAGATGAGACGAGCCTAGTGTATATAAATGACTTGGGTATCGTTAATGGCTGTATCATTACGTCGATGGAAGAAGATGAGATTACAGTCGAGTATCTCTATATGAAAAACAATAATCCCAAGGGTGTTATGGCACTTATCACCACCTGTCTTGAGAATGCCAAGGGTATTTATTCTAAGGCAGCTATGGTCACAGCAGTTGCTGCGGATGAATCTATGAAAAAAATGCTAAAGGATATCTTTGGAGAGAGAATTAGCACAGCGGATAATTACTTCAAGATGATAAGCAAATAAAAATCAAAGGAATATTTAGATGAATTATACGAGTGTTGAGTTAGACGAGACTCAGAAAAAAATGATGACTCCAGAGAGGCTTTGGAGAGATAATCTTAAATATGACAATCAATACTTTGCAGCCTGGGACGAGGATATTCATGTGCTTTTCGTCTTAGACAAGGAAGACGGCAAAGACGGTCATTGTATCAGACATATTTACTGTGATGATACGGCTGATGAGAGAATGATTGGCAATCTCCTCACCTTTGTTGAGGACACATATAGAGGTGCAGGAGAGACCATGCTCTACGTAGAGATATGTGGAGAGAGTGATAAGCTTAGCGAGCTTAGTTCATGCTTTGCTTCATATGAGTATGATGTAAAGTCAACTGATAGCAAGTATATGATATACACTCTTGCCAAGATGAGGGAGTCTACATTTTTTGAAAAGACCAGTCAGGCCAAAGCAATACTAGACAAGGTATTCTTCTATAATCAGTTAGATAAGGCGCAGCTATTAGATTTCTCTAGGAGAATGGAGAATATGGAGCGTGAGAAAAAGTATGCGCTTCCAGACCTGGTATTTGGTAGATACTATCTCGACGGTAATGATATCAAGGGCTTTATGGATATAGCTGAGGTAGAGGAAGGAATCCTTGAGATGACAGATGTCTATCTCGAAAAGGATAAGAATTCAAAATATGCATTCCCTGCGATGCTGACATCAGCGCTTATTATCTCATCTGTGTTTTTAGCAGAGAATACGGTGATACATATGCGTCTTACGGATGAAAACTGGTATGGCGGAGTTAAGGCGGCCTTTGGCGAGGGTGCTTTTGAGGGTGTTATTCACGAATATAGTAAGGAGTTATGATTAGATGGCTTATAGTATAGGAACAGTTAGAAAAAACGATATAAGAGCATTCAGCTTTATTTTGCCTGAAAATTATATAGCTGATAAAGAGGCGAGATATATTGGTCTCCTGGATGATGATAGTGTGCCTGTTGGCGTGCTGTGTTATACATTATCCTTTGATGTGGCAGATATAGTGTACGTTGGAGCATTAGACACTTATAAAAGGATTGAATATGGCAAGATGATGCTAGAGTACCTCGAGAACCTCTTGCAAGAAGCAGTTGGAGTTCGTATAGAAGTTATATGGACTGAGGCGGAGGATTCGTTTTATAGAGAATTATTATCTGAATACGAAGAGTTTACTATCGTAGAGGATGCAGAAACCTATATTCTCACGCCTGAGGCTAGAAAAGAATCTGAGATGTATCATAAAGTGAAAGGTCAAAAAGGTAGCGTTGTTAAATATCGAGAACTCGACAAGTGTGATAGAGAGACAATTAGAAAGCAGCTTGCTGATGATGAGATGATAGATTTCCTCGAGGCTACAGATGGCAGATATATGAAGGACCTCAGCTTCTGTAGCTATGATAAGGGGGAACTTAAAGCAGCGATTTTCTTTTCTCGAATAATAGATGGAATTGAACTGTCATTTATCTACGCCAAGAATAATCATTCCAAGGATTTGGCGGCAGTTTTAGCAGAGGCAATGCGTGTAGTAGATGAGAAATATCCTGATGAGACTATAGAGCTTACAGCTGTAAATGATAAGGCAATTAGCTTAGTTAAGGATATATTTGGAGATGCATTAACTCCTGAAAAGAATTATATAGGAATCAGTTTTGGAAGAGTCTAGAGGCAGGTAGAGTATGGATGATTTAGAATACAAGTTAAGGATGGATGAAACTCAAAAAGAGGACTATCAGTCAAAATATGATGAAGTTTTCAAGTCAGAGAATGAAATGTATTCAATGGCTGGAAATACGGAATTGGTTTTCGAAAAAAATGCTGTTGAGTTAGATTTTAAGGATGAATTAAAAGACCAGTATTTGTCCAATGTAAAACATACATATTATTCACCTGGACAATTGACTGAAAAGCAGGCAGCTACGCAGAGATTAATGACCAATGAAGAAGCAATTAAGCATCGGTCAAAGAAGAATCGAAAGAATCGTGCAAAGGATGCAAGAAAAAGTGCACTTAAAGCTACAACCATTTTAAGAAAAAGGGCAGAAAATCAAACGCCAGATCAAAACTTTAAAACTAACGAAGAACTAAATAAACTTCATTTTGAAATGAACCTAAATAGAATAAAAGCAATTGCAAAAAATGAGGATCAAGAAAATGCATTGTCTGAAAATGCAAGAAAAGCTTATTTAGTTCGAGAAATGGAGAATTGTACCAAAAGTATAGAAAAGGGGGGGATATCTGATAAAGTTTCTTTAGCCGCATCAAAAGCTGGATATGCAGCAGCAAAGGAGTATATAGATTTATTAGTTAAGAATAAAAAGATGACAGAAAATGAGGCTGTACGAATAAAAGGTGATGCGTCATTGTTATCTGAGTATATGCGCAATCAAATACTTTTGAAAGAATATAATATAAAAGTGCGTTATGCAAATTACTTTGCGCCTCAACAATCTGATGAAATGAAAAAAAGTAGAAAGGCGAAGGATAAATTACCGGCTACACTTAAGAATTTTGAAGAGACAAGAAAAGAGAAGCTTAAAATACTTGAAAGTGACGAAATTGTTGAAAATGCAATAGCAGAGATCAAGAAACAATTGAATCTTGATGTTAAATTGACTTGGGCAGAAATGAACGAGTTGGTAAAGATGTATTTGTCTGATGTAGTTAAAAAGAATCCATCAATGCAGATACGAGTTCCTAATTGTAATATTTTAGGAAAAATAGTAAATAGTGGTCGTTTTAGAACTCAAATAGAGGGCGTACAGGCTTCATATGCTGCAATTGAAGATGTCGGTGGAAGAAAACGTTTTACACAAAAAAAATTTGGCAATGATGAAGATATGCCCTTGGATCAGTATGAAATATATGGATATCGTTCTCATGGAGATATGGAGAGAGAATGTAAGGAAAAAAGCGGCTTCGAAGGGCTTGAGGGATATGGTCAGGTTATAGTTAAACTCAAGAATGGTGAGATGGAGCATAGGACAACATCTTTATTGGGCGATAGCTTAGGTGCTGAAGATGATGGACATCCTTCTTACTGTGATCAGCCAGACTTATATGCAATAGAGGGAAATAGAAAAATACAGACAATAGTAAATGCATATAAGTATAAGTTGGCCAAGCAAAATGGAGAAAACACAGATGAAATGGTAGATATGGAAAATGTGTTAAAATCTACTAAAACCGATTATTTTGAACTTCAGTTTCACGGGCAGGTCAAGCTTAATGACATTGAGAGTATCACACTTAATGCAGATTTTGAGGGTTACCCTGGTAGTGTTACTGATAAAGAAGTTCCACTAGATTTATTGAAGAAGTTACGAGACAAGGGAATAAAGGTTAATATTTACAGGGATGGTAAGTTAATAGAAGCGGATGATACATATGTCGAACAGCTAGAAAGGCGTGAGTTTGGCGATGTATATGATGAGGCAAAAGCGCATTTTGAAGAATTTAAAAAGACATCCACCTATAAAATACAAGCTAAAGACGGAGGAGGTTATTATCCTACGTTAAATACTTATAAATTATCTCAAATACCTAAAATAAGAGAAATATATTTTAACCGATATATAACAGATGATGTAATTCAGAAGTATAGTGTTAATTCGCAGGCTGTGGGTGGTCAAGTAATAGATTCTTCAAGTGGAAACGTTAATAGAATGCTTCAAATGGCAGTTAAACCAGTGATGTTTGATACTTCTGGAAATCCTCTTCCAGAGTATAAAGATGCACATGAATGGAATCTGAAATATACTAACGCTATGACTATAGATGTTACAAAAAACCGTGATGAGGCAAAGGCGGCAAGAAAAAGTGTATTTACTGAAATGATTAAAGAATCGCTAAATATAGATGATTTTATTACACATATGAATGATTTTGACTGGATAACAGATAATATCTATCATATACAATGGAAAATGGGAATTATCACAGCATTTCATGATAATATGTGTAAGGGAGATCCTTTAAATATGGAGATTTTTAATGAAATCATGAATGAAGATGAAGCACTTAAGAAAAAATACGATAAGATAGATAGTATTTCAACTATTATGGATTCAATTATAGGTCAGCAGCTATTTGTAATTGGATATAATGTTGAAACTAACGTATATATTCATGAAGAATCAAAAAAACAAGCATTGCTTGCTGTAGAGGAATATGGTAAAACTCTGAAAGAAATGTATAAACAATAATGTTAAGAAGGTAAGGGTGACTTATATGGAATATAAAATTCTTGCACGAAGAGGATATAATGAGTATCTTTTACAAGAAGGTGAATACTATCATCTGATAAGTTTGTTGAGTGGAACTCACTACAAGAGCAAAAAAGTTAATATGTTTACTAAACATGGTTTTTTTGAGGATATAGAGAGTGTGGAAGTTAGTAAAGAGGCAATAGAATCTATTGATATGCTTATGCAAAAAGAAGCCATTGAAAAATAAATATACATAAGATGGTAGATTCCCAATAAAGGTCTGAGAAAAGAGGGAAAAGATATGCAAATTAACAATTCAGTAACAGATGGAATTATGACAATTGGAATAGTTGGAGCACTCAATTATGATGGTGCTAACGACTTAAAGCAGTTTTTAGATGGAGTTTACGGTCAGGTTTCTGGAATGGTAATCGATATGGCAGAGATGGAGTACGTGTCATCTGCTGGTATGAGAGTTATATTAGAGGCTGAGCTTCAGATGAAGAAAAAGCAGGGACTTGAGATTATCAATGTAAACGATATCGTTATGGATGCGCTTCATTTATCTGGCTTTGATAAGTTTTTAAAGATTAGAAAATAGTATTCAGGGGTTGGCTATGAATAAAGATGCTATAGCTATTGAGAACGAAAAAAAAGCAAACAAGTTTTTGATGATTTCAATTTTTGTTTTCCATGGGATTCTCGTTATAGCTAGTGGATATACCTTGTTGGATTATTTAAATGATCCTCAATATATAATTACCTGTGTTGTGGCGGATCTTGTTGCTGCGATTCTAATGATAGCTGCTTCAGTGCTTAATTATAAGCTGCCTGAAAAGTACTTTAATATGAAAAAGTATTTTTTTGCTGCGGCACTTTTGGCGATAATGGGATGCTTTAGTGTAGTCTATGTTCAGGATTTATTTATTTTCCCGCCAGTTGCTCTAGGCCTATTTAGCCGATACTATGCCAGAACATTCATGAAAAAGATGATTTTCATCACAGGTGGCTTGATACTCTTATATACCTTTGGCACACTTGCTATGGGCTTGGTTGTAGATTTGAACGTAGTTTCTCTTCCAGAGGGTACTGTTGTTACAATCCCCAATGATAGTACATGGCTTATTGATGCGCTTCCGGCTACTGGAATAACTACTGGAGAGATTATCATAGATTACGCGATAAATGTAATGCCTCCATTTTTAATCATGTATGTGGCATTGAGCGTAGCCTTTTTGGAGGTTAGTAAGAGTAGTAACGAGATTATTGAAAAGAGAACTGAGGAAGCAAAAAAGGCAG
>JAZRXQ010000100.1:0-3002 GCA_045600305.1 Lachnospiraceae bacterium | reverse complement strand
CCATCAAGTGAAGGTAGGTGTAGGGGGCAATGCGAGTTGCGCAGGCGTCGTGAAACTCACTGATATATGCGAAGCTTTCGAGGTACAAACTTGTTTGTGCTCTCGAACTGAGCATATATCTTGCGCCAACAGCGGGCGATTTGCCATGGACGGCAAATCGAGCGAACTGTGAAATGGGTTGAACAGTGAGCGACCGCATTGTAGTGGTTGCCTATGAATTGCAAGGCGCAGACGGTGAGTTTGCACAGCCTGACGCGCTGTCTGAGCAGGGACACCTATACCTAATTCACTTGAATGGTTGCGTCAGTTGTTGCGTCAGTTGTGTCAAAAAGTATAGATTATGAGGATATTTTGTGATAAAATAAAAAACATGAACGAGAAAGTAATAAAAACTTTAGAATTTAATAAAATAACAGATCAACTCGCATCTAAAGCATACTCACAAGCAGCTAAAAAGCGCTGTTTGGAGCTTAAGCCTATGACGGGCTATCATAAGATAAAAGAAGCTCAGGATTACACTTCAGACGCTCTAGGAAGAGTGCTTAGGGAAGGTAGTATATCTTTTTCAGGGCTTACGGATATTGGAGATATTTTAGAGAGGCTGAGGCTTGGAGCATCACTTTCGACAATAGAGCTACTTAAAATATGTCAGATACTAGAGATATCTGGTCGAATGAAGACTTATGCATCTAATAGCATTGATGATGAGAAAAAGGATAGCCTTAATGCTATGTTTGTAGCTCTTGACCCTGTTAGGTCTTTAGCACAGGATATTAGAGCTGCTATTATTTCTGAAGATGAGATTGCTGATGATGCGTCGCCTAATCTTAAGAATATAAGACGCAAGATAAATGGAATGAATGCCAAGGTGCATGAAGAGCTTAATAAGCTTATAAACAAAGAATCAGTCAGGTCTATGCTACAGGACAATATCATAACCATGCGTGATGGTAGATTTTGTTTACCAGTTAGAGCCGAGTACAAGTCAAGTATGCAAGGAATGGTGCATGATCAATCGTCTACTGGTTCAACAGTTTTCATAGAGCCCATGGCGGTAGTTAATCTTAATAACGAGCTTAGAACCCTAGAGATAGAAGAACGAGAAGAAATAGCAGTAATTCTTGCAAATTTAAGCGACAAAGCAAGAGAATATACTATTACGCTTGAATCAGATTATAGAGTACTTATCGAATTAGATTTTATATTTGCAAAGGCTGAGCTTGCCAAGGATATGAATGGAGTAAAGCCACTATTTTCCAGAGACAGGAGCATACATCTTAGGAGAGCTAGACATCCCATGCTAGATTCAAAAAAGGCTGTTCCTATAGATGTTGAGCTTGGTGAGGAGTTTGATTTACTCATCGTCACAGGTCCCAATACAGGTGGAAAAACCGTTTCTCTAAAAACAGTAGGTCTACTGACCTTGATGGGGCAAGCAGGGCTTCATATACCTGCAGGAGACAGATCTGTGCTTGGAATATATGATGAGGTATTTGCAGATATTGGCGACGAGCAGAGTATAGAGCAAAATCTATCGACGTTTTCATCTCACATGACAAATATTATCAGAATAATGAAAAATGTCACAGATAAGTCGCTAGTACTATTCGATGAGCTTTGTGCAGGAACAGATCCTACAGAGGGAGCGGCTCTTGCAATATCAATACTTGATGATTTGCACACCAGAGGCATTAAGACAATGGCCACAACTCACTATAGCGAGATTAAGGTATATGCTCTTGAAACAGAGGGAGTGCAGAATGCTTCTTGTGAATTTGATGTAGCCACTCTTAGTCCTACATATAGGTTGTTGATAGGAGTTCCAGGCCGCAGTAATGCATTTGCTATATCAGAAAAACTTGGACTAGACAAGTATTTAATAGACAGGGCAAAGAACCAAATTGATTCATCACAGGCTAGCTTTGAGGAGTTGATAGCTGGACTACAAGAGGACAAGGTTCAAATTGAAAAGAACAAGGCAGAGGCTTTAGATTATAGAGCAAAGCATATGAAGCTTGCTTTAGATTTGAGCCGCAAGCAAGATAAGATAGAAGAACGTAAGGCAAAGATAATTAGAGAAGCCAATGAAGAGGCTGCGCGTATTCTCAAAGAAGCCAAGGATTTGGCTGATGAGACCATTAGAGATTTTAATAAGTATAAGGCATCTGTTCCAGATATCAAGGATATGGAGCTAGAGAGGGCAATACTTAGAGATGAGATTAATAAAAAACAGGATGGTGCGAGAATAAAGCCGTCAGAAAAGGTTGCTCATAAAAAAAGCGAGCCACCCAAGAATCTCAGGATTGGTGATACAGTTCATGTATTATCAATGAATGCAGATGGAACGGTTCATACCTTGCCAGACTCAAAGGGCAAGCTCATGGTACAGATGGGTATATTGAAGAGTCAGGTAGGTATAGATGATATTGTAGTAGTTGATCCAGAGGCTGAGACCAAGGCGATGAAGGCAAAATATGCTAAGAGAGCTGGAGTTAGTGCAGGAAAGGTAAAGATGGCCAAGTCGATGTCTGTATCAGCGGAAATTATGCTTCTTGGGAAGCGTGCAGATGAGGCAATATATGAGCTAGATAAATATCTTGATGATGCATATTTAGCGCATCTTCCCTCGGTTAGAATCGTACATGGCAAAGGTTCAGGTGCGCTTAGACAGGCGGTGCATCAGCATCTCAGAAAAATGAGCACAATAGCAGAGTTTCATTTAGGAGAGTTTGGTGAGGGTGACGCAGGCGTTACAATAGCGGTATTTAAGTAGGTGTATAATGGCAAAACAAAAAATACTAATCGTAGATGATGATGAAAATATAGCAGAGCTTATTTCTCTTTATTTGGTAAAGGAGTGCTATGACGTTCAGATTGCTTCAGATGGAGATGAAGCAATCAGTATGTATAAGTCTTTTGAACCGAGCCTTATACTTTTGGATATCATGCTTCCAGGTAAGGATGGATACCAGGTCTGCAGGGAGATAAGAACCATAAGTGAC
>JAZRXQ010000099.1:0-5320 GCA_045600305.1 Lachnospiraceae bacterium | reverse complement strand
CCATAAGTACAACTGGTTTCTTACTCATTAAAATTTCCTCCTATAAGCCCTTCGGCATAATTTATTATTCAATGACTCTATGTATGTAGCCATCCATATCAATTGATACCCCTGTCGAGAGACTCTCCTCGTAATCGATTACGCTATCCCACTCTTCACCGCTACATAGATATGTTGCCTGATCCTTTTGAATGCAGGGTATAAATCTAAAATTCAAGGTTCCATCAGACTCAATTACTATTTGTGAAATACCTGTCTGTTTTTCTGAAATGCCATCTGTCGCAGTTGCTCCAAACCAAAAATTACCTAGACTATAAATAACAGGCGAATCCTCAACATATGTAATCCCCTGAAGACAATGCGTATGTCCACCTACAATAGCGTCCGCACCATGCTCAACAAAATTCTCAGCAAGTCTAATCTGGTCAGCAGCATATTTAGGATCATTTTCCGTTCCCCAATGAACAAATGCTATAACAAAATCAGCATTTTCATCCGCCTGCTTTATAACCTCATTAAATTTTTCTGGGTTAAGACATTTGAGAACTCCTGGTGAATTTGTTGTAGCTTCCTTTGTGTAATTAAGACTCCTCTCAATCTGAGTAGCTGCTACAATAGCAATCTTGACACCATTGGCAACGAAGTAATGAGGTTTCATTGCTTCATCAATATTGTTGCCCGCTCCAACATGTGGTAAATCTGCTTCATCCAATACATCTATTGTATCAGAAACAGCATCAAGACCATAATCGCACATATGATTGTTTGCAATTCCTACAATATCTACACCTAATTCTTTTATAATATTGACATTTTCTGGGTCAGCTCTAAAGGTATAAGCCTTGCCCTGTAAGGGTGCTCCTCGAAGTGAATAAGGGCACTCGTTGTTAATCATTGTAATATCTGAACCCTTGAGAATATCTTGAAGCTCGTGAGAAATACAGGCATCTAGTCCATCTCTTTTAAGCTTTTTCATCGTACCAATCTTGTCATCTAGATTGATGTCTCCCGTAAAGCTCATAATTATTCTGTCATCTGATGCGGTGTCAACAAATGTCACATCTGCTAGCTCGTCCTGATATAGTCCAGTATCCCTACAGTACATAAGCCACATAGCATTAAAATAGTGACCAGACGCTATTCTCCAGACTGAAGAATCTCCATCAAAATACGCACCCTGAACAACCCTATCAAGTGCCTCTTCTCCATAATGGCTTATAAACCACAAGATAAATGAATCATCTATTGGTTTCCCGGCATAAAACATGGGATTTTCTACTGACAATACAACCTCAACAGCAGCACCAATTTTATCTTCTTTAGTAAAGTACTTGTCATAGGCTTCCTTTATTCTCTTAGCTCTTTCCTGTCGTTCCTTTTCAATAGCAGCTCTTTCCTCTGCTGACAGAGCACTTTCCCCTGTCAAAACTCCAACTACAGTCTCAGAAACCTCCTGAACCTTGGGAACAATTTTATCTGCATTGGCAGTGAACAAAACTACTAGAACTAATATAATTAAGCTCAGTACAATTCTTTTAACTATTCTGTTTTTACGACGTATATCATTACCACTTTGCATATGGAGTTAATATATCACGAATACTTCATTTTTTCAAGTAAGAGAAAATCCCCCAGCACAAACTGGGGGAAAATTTTATCTAGTTCTCTTAACAACTATGGCATTTGGAGTGTATCGTCCTATTCCTGAAACACTTGACGACTTGGTAATATATTTGTCGTTGTAAACCATAACAGACGATGAACCACCATCCATATTGTGTGCCTGATAACAATTATAACGTAAAAGTACACTTGTTAGCATATCTACAGAACAGCCTAATGAATATCCTGGCTGACGTCCATCGACAACTAATAATAGCATGTCGCCGTTCTTGGCCTGTCCAATAGCTGTTCTAGGCTGAATACCCATACCAAATGAACCGTCTACTACATCCTGTCCATTTACTATCAAGGCAGGTAAACACTCTAGTCCCCATCTATACTCAGATACATCTATATTATAATAATTATCGATAATAAACTTGTCATCATAGGTCATTCCGCAGAATTTCATTCCATATGTATCAGAATGAGAATTAAGCTCTACCCCGTCGATAACAAAGCTTCCAAAAATTCCAGCACCAGAGCCGTGTCCATTGGGATCCGGGAAACGACTGGCATTGACACCTAAAATGGCATTATTTTCAGCACAATGTGTTCCAAGCTGCGAACCATAAGATCCATACGTACTTGATTTACTCTGGCAAACTAATGAAGGATCCTTAACAATAGCCATTTTTCCAACATATGTAGAACCATGTACTCCTACAATAAGCAAATTATTAGGAACGTTGACTACTAAAATATCATCACCAGCAGAAGTAAATAAACCTAGCTCATGATTTAAATCCTCTATAATAAGATTATCATAGTAGTTGTCCAAAAGATTAACAGGATTTTTTTCAGCTAAATATTTTCTAAACTCCGGTGTATCAAGCTCCCAATATTTCTCATAGAATTTGTCAGCAGCCTCCTTGGCTAGTTCCTCAGGAGTCTTTTCCTGCTCAACAGAATCGTCAACTATAGGATCAACATCACCCGGCTTTACAATGTCAATATCCTCCCAGGAGCTTTTGAGTTCCTCCTGTGCCTTTAGATTCGCATTGTAGACATCCATTACATCATCAATAATATAACCTGGGAAAAAGGCTGTTGCCAACCACTTATTGTCAGTTGTAGTCATAGCTGTCTCTATCCAAAGAGTACGAAGTCTCTTTATCACAGGTATCTCGGTAAACGCAACTACAAGATACATCAACAGAATGCCAGCAATAATAGAAGTAATAACTAGTACAACCTTATTTCTCTTTCTTCTCTTGAGAATGGCTGTGTCTAATCTGGCTTCTCTTGCTTTTTTCTTTTCTCTTTTTTCTTTTAATGATAATTTTTCACTCATGCAGACAAGTATAATGTTTAAGTAAATTTAATGCAACTATAAATTTTTAATAATGTTCATATATTTTTAGACAAATTGAACAAACAAAAAGGGAGAGATTACTCCCTCCCCAAAATATCAATTAAATAATTAGTAGTTAACAATCTGACCAAAATCAGCCTTGAGTGAAGCTCCACCTACAAGACCTCCGTCTATATCTGCCTGAGCAAATAACTCTGCAGCATTACCCGCGTTAACTGATCCGCCGTACTGGATACGAACTGCATCAGCAGTTGCTGCATCATACATCTCGCAGATGCACTCTCTAATTCCCTTACAAACCTCTTCAGCCTGCTCTGTTGTAGCAGTCTTACCTGTTCCAATAGCCCAAATAGGCTCGTATGCAATAACGATATCCTTAACCTGATCAGCGGTTACGTCAACGAGGTCAGACTTGATCTGAAGTCTAATCCAGTCCATAGTAACTCCCATCTCTCTCTGCTCAAGTGTCTCACCACAGCAAAGAATAGGTGTAATACCTGCCTCAATTGCCTTCTTAACCTTCTTATTAAGAAGTGCATCATCCTCTTTGAAATAGTCACGTCTCTCAGAGTGGCCAATGATAACATACTCTACACCAGCATCCTTAAGCATCTCTGCTGAAATCTCACCAGTATAAGCACCCTTCTCCTCGAAGTACATATTCTCAGCACCAACCTTAACATTAGTACCCTTAACTGCCTCTACAACAGTTGTAATATCGATTGCAGGTACACAGTATACTACGTCTACCTCATCATTCTTAACAAGATCCTTAAGCTCAGCGCAAAGAGCCTTTGCCTGAGAAGGAGTCATGTTCATCTTCCAGTTTCCTGCGATAATTTTCTTTCTCATCATTATTCTCCAAAAATTCATCTATACTCATAAGCAAGCCATGGCAACGAAATTCTAGTCTATTGCAAGGCATGAGACCCGAAGCTGTACGCATTTAGGTACTGCGAGCGGTCTAATAACGCCGCAATAGACAGAATTTCTAGCCTATAAATTATAACCAATTATTTATCATCTGCTGCAACAACTCCAGGAAGTGCCTTTCCCTCGAGGAACTCAAGTGAAGCTCCACCACCTGTAGAGATGTGGCTCATCTTGTCAGCCATACCCATCTGGTTAACAGCTGCTGCTGAATCACCACCACCGATAATTGTTGTCGCATCTGTTGCTGCAAGTGCCTCAGCTACTGCAAGTGTACCAGCTGCAAGTGTGGGATTCTCAAATACTCCCATAGGTCCGTTCCAAACAACTGTCTTAGCACTCTTAACTGCCTCAGCGAAAATCTCTCTTGACTTAGGTCCGATATCGCAACCCTCTCTGTCAGCAGGCATCTTGTCCGCATCTACAGTAACTGTCTCGATAGGAGCATCAATAGGGTTAGGGAAATCTGTAATTGTAACAGCATCAACAGGAAGAAGAATCTTCTTGCCAAGCTTGTCAGCCTTAGCCATCATCTCCTTGCAGTAATCAATCTTGGTATCATCAAGCATTGACTTACCAATCTCGTATCCCTGAGCCTTGAGGAATGTATACGCCATACCACCACCGATGATAAGTGTATCAGCCTTCTCGAGAAGGTTATCAATAACAGCAAGCTTATCAGCAACCTTAGCACCACCGAGGATCGCAACGAAAGGACGAACAGGATTCTCTACAGCATTGCCAAGGAAATCAATCTCCTTCTGCATAAGGTATCCTACTACATTCTCTCCGCCCTTCTCTGTGATAAACTTAGTTACAACAGCAACTGAAGCGTGTGCTCTGTGGGCTGAACCGAAAGCATCACATACATATACATCAGCAAGGTCTGCAAGCTCCTTAGCAAAAGCCTCTCCTGCCTCTGTGGGCTTTGTCTCTTCCTTGCCGCGGAAACGTGTATTCTGAAGAAGAACTACATCTCCCTCTGCCATAGCCTCAACTGCTGCTGTTGCATCAGCACCTGTTACATTGTAATCAGAGATAAATGTAACCTTTGTACCAGCAAGCTTAGCCTTAAGTGCCTCAGCTACAGGTGCAAGTGACTCTCCCTCGTTAGGTCCATTCTTAACCTTACCAAGGTGTGAGCAAAGAATAACCTTGCCACCATCCTTTAATAACTTCTGAATTGTAGGAAGAGCAGCGTTGATTCGTGTCTCATCTGTAATCTTGCCTTCCTTGAGAGGTACGTTGAAATCGCAACGTACTAATACTCTCTTACCCTTTACGTTGATATCATCAACTGATTTCTTGTTTAATGACATATCCATTCTCCTTTGATTTTAATAAAAAGGTCCGGTCCATTTCGGACCGGACCTAAATAAGTTCAATATTAAGCTAATTCAGAAAAATACTTAA
>JAZRXQ010000098.1:0-5313 GCA_045600305.1 Lachnospiraceae bacterium | reverse complement strand
TATCTAATACATCATTTTTATCGGCTTTGGCCTCATAGATTTTTTTTCTCAATTTTACACTGTGCGAAAATGAATCATATCCAGTAAATACTCTAATTGAAATATTGTTAAACGACGACAAATCATCTAGATACACCATATCTTTAACTATTTCAAACTCATTATTAAGAGAAAACATGCCTTTGTCTATTGAGATATGAATTTTGTTGTCCCTTATGGTGAGTTCTATTTCTGTAGCTTTCTGCTGGAAATTTACATGTTGTACGCAATTATTAAATTCAGCATAAAACCTGCTTAATACCAGTTCCTCAAGTATTTCTTTGTCAGACACATCTAAAGCACTTGATATCTGATTTACTACATCCTTAATTGCAGTAGCATCTAATTGATCAAATGGATACTCGCTGTTCTTCAATAATTCAACTATCTCCTCATCACTGGTTGAATCATCTGCACCATACAGTACACTATGTGCAATATCGTACATACTATTTAATCGTCCAACCCCCCTAATGGGACGTGTTAATATTCTTTCAATAGTTGCTAACTTATTCTCTTCAATTTGTGAATCTGTATCATACAGGGCGTCAAATAAACAATATAATATCTTACTGATAGAACTTTTGCCTGTACCATTTGTACCCGCTATTACAGTAATCCCCTTTATTTCTACTTCTGTTTTTTCAACAAATCTTCCTACATTAGAAAATGTTAGTCTCATATATTCTCCCTACCACATTTTATGTGTATTGGTTCCTATGAATTAGTGTTATTTATGTGTTATGATACTATACTTGCAATAATTATCGCGTTGATTATGCGTAATTAATCAGTATTGAATATAGCACAGAATTGGGACGGGGGCAATTATTATATTGGATTTTTGTGATATCAGTGCTGAGCGAAATTTGTGTTATTCTACTTGACAGTATGCGTCTTTTGGCGTATACTTCTTTTGACGTATAGATTTAAGTACGTTTATGGAGGTGTGTTTTGAGGTCGATTATACAGCACAAGAGACAGGCTATCGGACTGAGTCAGCGTGAATTGTCAGAGATGAGTGGGATTAATTTTCGGACTCTTCAGGACTATGAACAGGGTAGAAAGCAAATCTACAATGCGAGCGCAGACGTA
The DNA here is from genome assembly GCA_045600305.1 of Lachnospiraceae bacterium. Classification (GTDB taxonomy): domain Bacteria; phylum Bacillota; class Clostridia; order Lachnospirales; family Lachnospiraceae; genus JAZRXQ01. Next base: position 4,179 of record JAZRXQ010000098.1, on the reverse strand, counting down.
GTGTATAAGCTTAGCCATGCACTTAATTGCCACATGGAAGATTTACTTATAGAATATGAGCATATTTCGTCCAGAGAATATCATGCCGACGCTTCCCATAGGATGATACTCTATGCTACATCGCTTAGCCCTTCAGAAAAAATTGGCCAAGTCAGTATTGTAATTGACGATTTGGTTCCTTGTCTTAAGGATTCTCTTACCCATGAAGAAGTTTCCACCGCCGTATTCAAGGTTGAGAGCAAATCTTTTTTGTCAAAATTTAATTCTAAAAATGGATGGCATATTAATTGGTCGAAAGTCCCTCGCGATGTGGATGTCTATGCCCTAATTACGCAAGATGACCATGAGGTTCAAGGGCTAATAGGACTTAGACGAGATCCAGCTAATATGGCTGTATACATTCACTGGGCATGTACAGCTCCTCACAACAATTTACACGAATATGGTAGTCAAAAATTTTCTGGTGTTGGTGGACACCTATTTGCGATTGCTGTTGAAAAATCTTTTGATTACGGCTATGACGGATATACTTATGGATATGCTAATTGCCGTGAGACTCTTGATCATTATATAGATAGATTAGGGGCTATACATCACCCTTATTCTCACATTTTTGGATTCCTGATTTATGGACAAGCAGCTCAAAATCTATTGGAGGTATATAACTATGAGTGGAATAACCCTTCCTAATTGCTATCGAGATCACGAACCGCCTGCAGGTTATTTTGATCCCCCCGATCCATATAATACTCATATAATGAATTTTGGTTACAATATGCGTGGCATTATTGAATACGCCAAGGAAAAGGGCATTGATTCTAGCGCACTCACATGGGAAGAGCTACAGATGTTTAGGTTTGAGATATCAGATTAATATGTTGTAGTGAATACTACGTGCAAAAAGCCCACCCGAGAGCTTATATTCTCTAGTGGGCTTTTTCTATATTTTATATTATCTCTTATAGTGCTTTGATTCTCTCGATTGCCTCGAGTGTTGCCTCGTACTTTCCGAAGGCTGTCAGGCGGAAGTATCCCTCTCCACTAGGACCAAAGCCAACACCAGGAGTACCGACTACATTAGCCTTGTTGAGTAGCTCATCAAAGAACTCCCAGCTTGTGAGTCCGTTAGGAGTCTTGAGCCAGATGTAAGGTGCATTGATTCCACCAGAAACCTCAAGTCCAGCGGCCTTGAGTCCAGAGAGGATAGTGTTGGCGTTTCTCATGTAGTAATCAATCTGCTCTCTGGTCTGTGCCATACCAAGCTCAGAGTAGATTGCCTCACCTGCACGCTGTACGATATAGGGAGCTCCATTGTACTTGGTTCCATGACGTCTAGCCCAGAGGCTGTGAAGCATAGTGCCACCACGCACAAGACTCTTAGGAATAACAGTGTATCCGAGACGAAGACCAGTAAAGCCAGCGTTCTTAGAGAAAGACTTAAGCTCAATAGCACACTCTCTTGCACCCTCGCACTCATAGATAGAGTGAGGAACATCAGCCTCAGTAATGTATGCTTCATAAGCAGCATCATAGAGGATAACCGAGCCATTCTTGTTGGCATAATCAACCCACTCCTGAAGAGCAGCCTTGGTAATAGTCGCACCCGTAGGGTTATTAGGGAAACATAGATAGATGATATCAGGAACCTCTGTGGGAAGCTCAGGAGCGAAACCATTATCCTTGGTACAGGGCATATATACCACATTGTCCCAAAGACCTCTAGCCTCATCAAACTCACCTGCACGACCTGCCATTACATTAGTATCTACATATACGGGGTATACAGGGTCACAGACTGCAACCTTAGATTCCTTTGCAAAAATCTCCTGAATATTACCACAGTCACACTTTGCTCCGTCAGAAACGAATATCTCATCTGCCTCTATCTCGCAACCACGCTTCTTGTAATCGATATCCGCAATTTTGGTACGTAAAAACTCATATCCTAGGTCAGGAGCATAACCTCTAAAGGTCTCCTCATTTGCCATCTCATCAACTGCCGCATGAAGTGCATCAATTACAACAGGTGAGAGGGGACGAGTCACATCACCAATACCAAGTCTAATAATTTTCTTGTCGGGATTAGCAGTAGCATATGCATTTACTCTCTTCGCAATCTCAGAAAAGAGGTAGCTACCTCTAAGCTTTAAATAATCCTCATTAACCTTAACCATCACATATTCTCCTTTGCATAAAACATAAAAAAGCGTCAGAAAGCCTAAACTCCTGACGCCTTTGTCACTAGACGCTATTGTATAACCAATTGACTTTTTTGTAAAGCGATTTTTATCCGAAGATACCACCACTTGTAGGAAGTGGAATTGTGCACATAAAGATACATGCTGCTACAAGACCAACAAAGCTTATGATGAGTACGATTGTCTTGTTTGTCTCCTTCTTGAATACACCTACAATACCAAGCAAGAATAATACTACGCTATAGATAACAGTTACGAGTGTGAAGCTGTCTCCGTTGGCATTGTCCTGCTGACCCTGCTTCAATACCTCTTCGCTCTCTGCTATAACTGACATTGCATCCTCATAATATGAGTTGAGGAATTCCTCATCTGTGAAAGGAGATGTAGTAGCTCTCTCATCATTCATAACCCAGTCGATAACCTGCTCATCTGTGAAGTTGTTGTCCCAACCAACGATATCAGCGATGTATGACTCAAGGCTATCCTCACATAACCACTTGAGCTTGTAAACAGACTCAAACTCAGCAACCTCATCCTCAGTAACCTGAGAAGTAACAACCTCTAATTCTAACTCAGTAATACGGCTCCATACCTCCATATCCTGAACCAGCTTCTGTGAAGCCTCGTTGTATCTAGAGTTTCCATCTGCTGCGATGTTGTTACTCTTGGCATAATTAGTAGCCTGATTGCCACCGTGGATTGATCCAACATATGATGCCCAAGCTGTGAGCAATGCAGTGATACCTAAGAGTACAACTGTTATTGTCTCTATAACATCTGCATTAAAAAATTTTTTCTTAGCCTTTTTTGTCTCTTTGATTTCTTCTGACATTTCTTTTTCTCCTTTTATAGAATTTCAAAACTTTGTAAATTATACAATAAGTAATATTTAAATAACAATACCAATATTTACTTTTTCACGCCTTAAAAACACTTTTCACGAATCTAACGCTTCCACTCTGGTAGATCACTGTGCTTATTAATCTTGGCACAAATTATATTAGTCTTGGTAGGATCGACTAGGTCTTTTTCTATTATGAGTTCATCTATCTCGTCTGCCTCGATTGTACCAGAAATAGGATTGAATACACTATCTACTCCGCCTACTATATGAACATCCACAGTGCTCTTCTCAAAAGCAAGATTGGTGTTAATCAGCTTGCAATTTTTCATCGTGAGACCCTCTATATAACACATCCCCTGCAGGCTCTCGATGGTGCAGTTTATGAGTGTGAGATTCTTAGAATTCCATCCCAGATATTCTCCTGAGATATACGAGTCATAGACGGTGATGTTGTCGGAATTCCAAAATGCATCCTTGGACATCAGCTTGGAATTTTTGATGACAATATTTTTCCCACCATCAAAGGAATAGTTTCCATCCAAGGACAGATTGTCTATCTCCATGTCTGTGGAATTCATGGCGAAGTAGTCGCCATTTACAGCTTTTACATTATTTAATTTTACGCCCTGACAGCTCCACAGGGTTTCTAGAGCATCTGTAAACTCTACATCTGTTAGGCTGATATCCTTGCATCGCCTAAAATTCTTGGGCGCGATGATTTTTGAATTAACAACTGAGAGATTATTGCTGTACCACACACCAGCTCTGGCCATCTCCTGCCAGGTTGAAGTCTCTACCTTGACATCCTCGCAGTGCCAAAGTGGATATTTCCACTGAAATATACAATCATTTACAAGAAGCTCCCTACACTCCTTGAGAGGTGATTCTCCTTCACCAAAAACACAATTCTTAATGCTTATTCCCTTACTTCCATATAACGGTCTCTCCCCGGAAAATTCCTGTCCAATAATTTCCTTCATCGTTATACCATTTCTACTCTCCATATAATCAAGTGTTTTCTTCAGTAAATTCAATACTTTGTAATACCTTATGTTTGAATGTTGCTTGGGCTATGGAGTGATCTTTACCTCATACAGGGCTGATATATAGTAATAATGGGTACACCAAATAAAACGT
>JAZRXQ010000097.1:0-6218 GCA_045600305.1 Lachnospiraceae bacterium | reverse complement strand
ATATTGCTATTGCGGCGATTTTTGCAGGCCGCTGGGCGCGAGGCGAAAAAACCGCGCGACAAATCCGACATGGATGTCGGATTTAGCGAACTGTGGTTGGATGTTAACAGTGAGCGGTCCGAAGCCCGCAGGGGCGAGGTTTTTTTGAGCTCGCATAGCAGCAGCGAGCCTGACAACCTAAGCCGCAAGGAGTAATATTCATGCGTAGTAAAATAAGGACTTGGCGAGGCGGCTTTGCTATAAAATGTCAAAAAATATACTCATTGACACAGACGACATTTCTCTATCCAAACACAAAGCCCTCAAAATTAAAATCAGAGCCTGGCAGGAATACAAATTCAACAACACCCTTTCCCTTGAGTAAATCAATGTCAAATGTATTTTCCTTAGCCCCACCAGGGAATTCTAGAATCCTTGTCTCCTTATTACCTTCTTCATCTGTAAACTTTACATGTATCGTATTCTTTTCTAACGGCGTACTTCCATATATGGTAATTCTACTTGCTCCTTTTTCTCCAAAATCCATATTATTAAAGCCAATATTTACATTGTTACCTATACCAGTTATCGCTTTTTCACCCTTCATAAAAGCATCCCCATACAACACATCACACTCTGCTGCGTTTATTAGTGAATACGCCTTTTCATAATATTTAAACTCAAACCCCTTGATATTTAGAGACATATCTGAGCTAAAGGATATCGTCTGCACTCCCTTTATTCGATGAGAAAGCTGATAGGTTTCAGGCTGATAGGTGTTCCATATTGACTTTTTCTTATAATTAAATACCCCTAATAGCTCACCAGCTTCAGGCTCTCCAAGCCACACACTTATAGGATAGGTATCATCGAAGGCAAATATATCTATAGTAAATTCATCTGTTCCATAATCTCCAAAATCTACATTTTCATATATTCCACCAGCAACACCATTTCCGTTTGTAGCAATTCCCTTTTCTAATCCTGCAAAAACATCTCCATATGTAGCTGTATAGAGACCTGCTGATACAAATTCGTATGGATTGATAAAAGCGCATCCTAAGCCATTTGCATATAATTCAAGAGTACTTATTTCTCTTATGTCCTCGGTGTCGGCCTTTGACATAGCGCGAAGTCTGTAGCTTCCATCACTTATTGCCTCTAATTTGCCCGTTATTACTCCATCTTTTTCAGATAAAACATCGATTTTTATGGAATTAAGCTCTACACCTGCGTCATTTGTCACGCTCCATAGTATAGTTTTGTCTGTAGCATTCTCGGGCAAAATCTGTGCTGTAAAAGCAATACACCTCTTATCTGGTGTAAACTCTGTTGACTCCGCCGTAATTCTTATGTCACGAACAGGAATTATCTCTTTTTTATCCTCTGCTTTTTCTACCTGGTAGCTATGACAGCTACCCTCTCTAATAGGAGCCTCTTCGGTAGCAACTGTTATACTTGCTGACTCTAATCCCTTTGACCTTGCTGTAATTGTAACCTCACCAGGTGCTTCGTCTGTGGCTATCATAGCAAGTAGCTTTCCAGAAAAAAGTCTCCTGCAGGAGGTCTTAAACTGATTATAATCAGTCGAATCTCCATTATCCATTGCAATAAGTCGACCCTTACCTGCTACATCAATATCAACATAATTAGTTGCATTTTCAACTGGTATACCAGCTTCATCAACGGCTGATATCGCCACAAATATAATATCCTCTCCATTTGCCTTGTAGACCGACTTATCACTTTCCATAACAAGCTTTTTTGCATCTCCAAAGCTACACTTTTTCTCTCTGGCAATTACATTTCCAGCCTTATCGTAGGCTACTGCTTCTATGTTACCAGCGGTATAGGTAACCAGCCATTTTCCCTGCTGATCAACCCCTGCCGTATGGTCTATCTCATGTCTGCCCTGCGATACTCCATTTACAAAAAGCTCTACTGCTGCCCCATTGGTTGCCGCGGTCACATCAATTTTTTGACCCTTGTTGAAGCACCAATAAGGATATACGTGAACAAAGGGGTCTTTACTAGCATCTGTCCATTCCGCCTTGTATACATAGTATGAGTCCTTGAAAAATCCCGCTGTATCTATTTGTCCAAAATATGAGTTTTTCGTCTGATATGGTGTAGGCTCTCCTAAATAATCAAATCCACTCCACAGATACATTCCTGCCATAAAATCATGGTCTCTGTCATCCGCAATACACTGACTGTGGCTCTTGGCACCCCAGCTAGTGAGTGAATTGCCTAAGGATGAGCACTGATTATCTACCTCAGAAAGACATCCAACTGATGCCGGGAAATGATATATTCCTCGGCTCTGTACGATGGATGCTGTCTCTGAACCATACATGAGCCAATCCTTGTATTTTTCACGGTGTTCATCGTAAAGTCTCTCTCCATAATTGTATCCAGCATATTTAACAATATCTGTGCATTTTTGCGCTCCCTCCCATGCCATATAGTTAGAGCCTATGGTCACAGGAATATTTTCCTTGGGGTCATGGTGTCTAACGTTTGAGTAGAGTCTCTTTGTTATCTCCTGCCCATGGTCGGATGCATGTGTATCGTATATTTCATTTCCGATTGACCACATGATAATAGAAGCATGATTTCTGTCACGCCTCACCCAGCTAGCCACGTCTTTTTCTATCCATTTATCAAAAAATCTGGCGTAATCATATTCGGTCTTTTGTGTCTCCCACATATCTAGAAGCTCATCTACAATCAAAAATCCCATCTCATCAGCCAAATTAAGCATATCAACTGCTGGCATATTGTGAGATGTCCTAATGGAGTTGACTCCCATTGTACGTAATGTTTCAAATTTACGTCTCATAGCTGAGCTATTGTATGCCGCACCGAGTGCTCCTAAGTCATGATGCTCGCAAACACCATGGAGCTTGACATGCTTCCCATTTAAGAAAAATCCTTTATCTGTTGTAAACTCAGCATCTCTAAATCCTATTGTCACCTCGTCAGTGTCCGCTCCGTTATTTAAATCTATCCCTATCACATACAAATTGGGAGAGTCCAAATCCCATTCGAGAGGATTGCTAACGTGCATGGTTATCTCTGCCCATCCACCCTTGACAATGGCTGTTGTTAGCTCTGTCATCTCTGAGCAAGGGCCCGCAACCCCGTCTACTGCCTCTCTGACACCTACTGTATATCTAAGCTGACTACCATCTGGCGCAGCCACCTCTGTCTCTATCTCTAAATCATATCCATCTCCTGATTTTTTTGTATGAACATAGGTGCTATCCAAGGGAATATATTCTATTCCTGTAGAATACATCCACACATCCCTATATATACCCGCTCCAGAGTACCATCTTGAATTAGGCGATTTGTGGCGCACCTTAATAAGAAGCTCATTCTCACCTTCCACTAGCTTGCCGCTCAAATCCACATCAAATGTCGAATAGCCATATTTCCATCTAAAAATCTTCTCTCCATTGAGGTAGACACTACTGTCCATATATACACCCTCAAAGCGAAGAAAATTGACCCCTGACACCATAGCTGCATCAGCAGTAAAGGTCTTTAAATACCAGCCAGTGCTATCCTCGTATAGATTATTAGTATCAAAAATAAGCCAGTCGTGGGGCAAATCTACTGACTTAAACTCTGCCTTTTTTGAATAAGCTTCCTCATGATGTGCGTCTACATCAAGCTTTAGAAAACGCCATCCGTCATTAAATAATTTTTTATTGTTCATAGGTTCATCTCCGTATTCAGAAATAATTATTTATTCTTTATTAGACATGATAATCCCTGTATTGCCCTATGTCTATTTAATAATTTGATATAAAATACTACTTTTCTATACATAAAAAAAGCAGATGCGAGAAGGTGAGTTCTCGCATCTGTAAGAGAAGGAATGATAGGGGTGGGCTATCAATTACAATTCTTATTTTACACATCAAGTGCGTCACTTACTTATACTTTTTTACACTTTTTCAAGTTAATTTTTAGATTTTAGTATACTTTTCTATACTTTTTGGTATAATAAACCCAATTATTATTCATAAACTTGCATTTTATGACACTTGATGGTCCCTTTAGATAATTGGAGTTTTTATGACAAGACAGGAATTTTCAGAGAGATTTATAGAGCAGATGGAGCTAATTCGTTATGAAAAGGGCTATACCCAGACCCAGATGGCGGAAAAGCTAGACCTATCCACCTCTGCCTACAAAAAAATTATTGCTGGCGAAAACCAAAAGCTAGATATGTATTTGCTTTACAGACTTCAGGAAATGAGCGGTTCTCCACTTTACGATGTTTTTGCGCCAGGTGCTCCAGAAATCGCATCTATACGACTCATAGACAAGTTATCAGAAGGCCAGCGCAATTTTATCCAGGATGTAATCAGATTTGAGGCAGCTTTCGCTGATAATACTCCAAATTCAGAAGATTATATAACAGTTTTAACTCCCTCTGGAGATATGTATGACGGAATGATATGGGATTCGGCTGACCTGCAAAAGGAAAGTATTTCGGCCGGCAATTACCGCGCTAAATTCGGAAAAGATCTAAGCTGCGGAATACGAATCACCAGCAATCATCTGCATCCCGTATACCATCAAGGGGACATCCTCCTAATTAGCAGACGTCCCCCTAGAAATGGCGATATTGGTGTTTTTATTCGAATCTCTGACGGCAGAGCATACTTAAGAAAATTCTATCAGACCAATCCGAGTAAGCTTGTTCCTATCAATACTTACGGTGAAACCTTTACTATTGATAGCAACAATCCTGACGACATGACTGATTGGATTAAGTTTGGCATCGTCCTCACCAAGATGAGGAGTCATACCTAGCTAGTTAAACTGGTTCATTGCTCTATCTGTATCCCCAGCAACCATAAGCTGTGCTGCCTGAACCGTGTGGTCTATAGCCTCCTCAGCTAGCTTTCTGTCATCACTGCTCATTCTGCCGAGAACCCAGTCAACAAGGTCCATAAAGGAGGGCTTTGCACCTACTCCAACCTTGATTCTAGAGAATCCTTCAGTTCCAGTATGAGCTATAACGCTCTTGATTCCGTTATGTCCGCCTGCAGACCCCTTTTTTCTGATTCTTATATTACCTGGCTCCAATGAAATGTCATCGAATATAACAATCAAATCCTCGTCAGGGTCTAATTTATAAAAATTTAGCAAAGGTCCTATACATTCTCCGCTGTTATTCATATATGTCATGGGCTTCACAAGAATTACTTTTTCCGCTCCAATTCTTCCCTCGCCTATTAACCCATTAAATTTTTTATCTTTTACCTGAATACCAAGCGTATCTGCTAATGCATCTATTGCATCAAAGCCTATATTGTGTCTCGTGTGCTCATATTTTTTATCCGGATTACCTAAGCCTGCTATTACTTTCATATTTCTTTACCGTCTTTCTGTGTTGTTATCCACATATACTATCCCTTATTTTGCATTTTTTCAACAAAATTTATTTTCATAACTGTACATTTATTCTCTTGAAAAATTTTCCTAAGCTTTTATAATTGAAAAGGATTTTTAAGGAGTTAGTATGAGATTATATTTACTTAGACATGGAGCGACCGAGTGGAATATGCTTAAGCTCCTACAAGGTCAGACAGATGTTCCCCTCAACGATGAGGGTATCAATTCAGCTTTACAATGTGGCGAGGAGATGAAGGATATTCCCTTCCACAAGATTTACACATCCACCTTAGTTAGAGCATATAAAACTGCTGAGCTAATCAGAGGCTTTAGGGATATCCCTATTGTCAGGGACAAGCGAATCAAAGAAGCCTGCTTTGGCGTGCTAGAGGGGGTAGACTTAACACATATTCCCGAACCACACCTTCAGCTGACATATAACACGTTCTTCAATGACCCCGCAAATTACGTCCCTGTCGATGGCGGTGAATCATTTTCAGAACTAATTGACAGAGCTACCTCATTTTTAGATGATGTGGTCTCCCACGAGCCTGACGACTCACATATTCTCATTGTTGCACATGGTGCTATTATCAAGGCTCTCCAGATGAAGCCCTTCAATCGTACCTTAGACGATTTCTGGGCAGGAGGTGTTCCAGCCAACTGTTCTGCATGTATACTAGATTATACGGATGGTGTCTATACTCTTGTTTCTCAGGGAGAAATCGTTACATACGCAAAGCCCAGGTAATCCTGGGCTTTAATATTTTTAACGAGGGATATCGCTTCCTTCAAATCTGATTCCATTTTTATCCACTGCTCTT
>JAZRXQ010000096.1:0-4291 GCA_045600305.1 Lachnospiraceae bacterium | reverse complement strand
TAAGAGGATATTCAAGCTTTGACAGATATCCATCCTTTTTGTATATTCCATTATTATCATTTTTATCAAAAATATTATACTCACTATATGCTTTTATTGACCTAAATGTGTCTCTAAAAGGGAACTGGTCTAATCCATATTTTTCCACCTCACTCATGAATTTGCCAGATACTACATTCTCGACTGAAGCCTCGGGTCTAGTGGCAAGTAGGCGTCTCTCTGCTTTAGAAAAAACATCTGGTGTCCTGAATACTAAAAATACTCCAATGATAATCACAATTAATCCAAGAGATATGCATATTATTTTATTTTTCATATAGTAAAACCTCCTGATTAAAATCTAAAATACAAAAATGGATTAAATGAGCCATCTACCAGATACGCTGTCACGAGAATAAGTATAACAAATAAAACAATTGGCTCACCTATATCGCAAAATCTTTTCCCAATTCTATTATTATTTATAAGTCCTATTAGCTTCTTTGGCAAAGGTGTTGCGCCTACAACTGCTAGAATAATTACAACCGCATAGCTAACCGCATAGTATAGACTCTCCGTATTGAATAGCGGAATTTGCTCCCATCCTACAAAGCCAACGAGTCCCGCTAAGTCTGCACCAATTTGTGATAGAGACGAAGCTCCAAATATAATGAAGCCAACAATACTAAGGAGTAGCTGATACAATACTCCTATAGCCTTTGGTATTTTTTTTATAAACGGTCTTTCCACCAAAATAAAGAAGCCATAGAATAGTCCCCAAAGGATGAAGTTTAAGGCTGCACCATGCCAAAAGCCTGTCAAAAACCACACTATTAAAATGTTGAAAAGCCATTTTAGCTTTGAGCATCGATTACCACCTAGCGGTATATATACATAGTCTCTAAGCCAACTACCCAAGGATATATGCCATCTGCGCCAAAATTCACTGGCACTACTTGATATATAGGGGTAGTTGAAATTCTCCATAAAATCAAAGCCTAATATCTTACCCAATCCAATTGCCATGTCGCTGTATCCTGAAAAATCAAAATATACATGAAGTGCATAGGTAATTGCATTGAGCCAGAAAAATAGTACTGATGGATTCTCACTTGCTCTAAAGGTCGCATTAAAAGCCCCAAGTGCATTAGCTATCAGAACCTTTTTTCCTAGTCCTAATATAAAACGTCTAGCACCTATGGCCGCCTTATCAAAGCTTAGTTCTCTACTTTTTAGCTGCTTTTCTATATCAGAGTACCTGACAATAGGTCCTGCTATTAGCTGCGGGAACATGGCAATATAGGTTGCTAAATCTATGAAATTTTTCTGTGGTTCAACGTCTTTTCTGTAGACATCTATTATGTAGCTAATAATTTGTAATGTATAAAAGCTTATTCCAATTGGCAAAGCTACACCTAATAGCTTTACATCTAAGCTTGTAAGCTTTCTAAAGGACTCTATAAAAAAGTCTGCATACTTAAAATATGCTAAAACTCCAAGCTCAATAATTAGTGTAATAATCAAATACACTCTCTTTACCGCTTTTCTATTTGCTGCATCTATGAGCCGTCCACTTATGTAACAGATGATGATTCCCACCATCATCACAATCACAAACTTAGGCTTTCCCAAAGCATAGAAAACCAGGCTAGCAGCCAAAATAATTGGATTTCTAGCCTGGCGAACCTTTAAGCCAAGGGATAAGTATAGAATTAAAAATATCGGTAAAAAAATATATAAAAAGGATATGCTCGAAAAAACCATTATTCTTCCCCCGTTAACTTATAGATTTCGAGAAATCTCACCCAATTACTCCTCGTTTGAACACATGATAAAGCAAACCTTATCTCCATAGATTGTGCTAACGGTCTCATCCGCTTCTGTACAGATATTCCATCTAGGGTCATTGCAGCTATTTAATGTGGCAAGGAAGCCCTCAGGATCATTTGATACAGTAAAAACATATCCTACAAAGGGAACAGAGCCAATCATTGGAGCAAACATCACACCATCATCAAAGCCACTTATCTCCTCAGTAAATCCCATGAGATATCCAGGCTCAACCTCCATAGTAGCTCCTGCATATACGAAGTTAGGACTCTCTGTAAGTGCTGTTGCAATATCCATAGATGAAAGACTTGAATCTGCCTCTAACTGCGCTATAAAATCATTTAGGAGTGCTGTTCCCATTGTACCACTGGTCTCAGTGCCTACTGTTGTTTCACTGCCATTAGGATCAACTGCCTCGCCCTCATCAATTACGATTTCATCTGTGTCTTCAACAACAGCATTATTATCTTCCATCACTGTGCTGTCATCTATTTCGGTGTTGCCTACATTAACATCTACACCGTCTGCTTCTTCTGTAACCGTATTTCCTGTCTCAGGTACAGGTGCTGCTCCGCATCCCACTACTGAAAGTGCTAAAACTCCTGCTAAAAGTATTGTAACCATTTTCTTCTTCATAATCTTGTCCTCCATTATCGTGTTTTTCTAGTTTTTCCCATAAAAAAAACTTGCCGTCACTGATATGTGTCGACAAGTCTTGATTTTGTTTCAAAAAATTTTTTAATTTGCTAAAAGCATTCTATCGTTATTGAGCTCCTCACCAGAAACCTTTGCAAACTGCTCAAGTAGATGCTCAACTGTGAGAGCCTTTTTCTCCTCACCCGCTACATCTATAATAATCCTTCCATCATGCATCATGATAAGTCTGTTTCCATGAGCGATAGCATCCTTCATATTGTGTGTAATCATAAGTGTTGTAAGCTTATTCTCTTCAACAATCTCATCAGTAATACGAAGAACTGTTGCTGCGGTCTTGGGGTCAAGTGCTGCTGTATGCTCATCCAACAATAAAAGCTTGGGCATCTGAAGTGTTGTCATAAGAAGGGTAAGTGCCTGTCTCTGTCCACCTGACAAAAGCGATACCTTGGTGCCGAGTCGATTTTCAATTCCAAGTCCAAGTCTAGCAACTAATTCCTTATACTCTGCTCTCTTTTGTCTGTTGATTGACCACTTTAATGTACGGCGAAGACCACACTTTGAAGCAATAGCAAGATTCTCTTCTATTGACATATGCGCTGCTGTTCCCTTCATGGGATCCTGGAAAACTCTTCCAAGTAGTCCAGCTCTCTTGTACTCAGGAAGTCTGGTAACGTCCTGTCCATCTATAATGATGCTTCCCTGGTCAGGTAAGAATACTCCCGCAATACTATTGAGCATGGTAGACTTACCCGCTCCATTACCACCGATTACTGTACAAAAGTCACCTGGATTTAAGTGTAAATTAAGTCCGTTAAGAGCCTTTTTCTCTGTCATTGTACCGGGGTCAAAGGTCTTGTGTATATCTCTAATCTCTAACATCTCTTAATCCTCCTTACCCTGCATACTATTTGCAGCCTTGGCTATCTCAGGTGTCTTTTTAACCCTCTTATTCTCTATCTGTCTCTTCCAGAAAGGTACACCTAAGAAGATTGCAACCACGATTGCAGAGAAGAGCTTGAGGTCGTTAGCATCGAGTCCAAGTCTAAGGACAAATGTAAGTACGATATAGTAAATTACTCCACCAAATACTGCTGAAAGAAGTGTAAGTGCAAAATTTTTAAATATCTTGCCAAAGATTACATCTCCAATAATAACTGCAGCAAGACCGATTACTATAGCACCACGACCCATGTTGATATCAGCAAAGCCCTGATACTGTGTAAGAAGTGCTCCAGAAAGAGCAACTACACCATTTGAGATAATAAGCCCCATTACCTTGCACAAGGTAGTATTGATACCATTGGCTCTAGCCATTGACTGATTATCACCAGTGGCACGAAGTGATGTTCCAATCTCTGTTCCAAAGAACCAGTATAAAAGTCCAATTAGAGCTGCTGTAAATAATAAAGCAACTATTACTGACTGAGGAATATTTCTAAGTGTAAGGAGCAAATCATAATTATTAGCAGAAAGCGCTAGATTTGCCTTGCCACCCATTATTCTAAGGTTAATTGAATATAATCCCAGCTGTGTCAAAATACCAGCTAAGATTGCTGGAATTCCAAACTTGGTATGTAGCATTCCTGTAACAAGTCCTGCTATACAACCTGCTATAAAGGCAATCAACATTGAAATGTAAATATTGACTCCATTGGTCATGCAAACGACCATAACGGCTCCACCAGTTCCAAATGAACCATCAACAGACAAATCTGCTATATCCAAAATCTTGTAGGTAATATAGACTCCAATAGCCATTATTCCCCAAATAATACCCTGAGCACACGCGCCAGGAAGTGCGTTAAAAAATGCTAACATATCCATT
>JAZRXQ010000095.1:0-8927 GCA_045600305.1 Lachnospiraceae bacterium | reverse complement strand
TTCGCCGGATTAATCCAGCCTCTGTATTTTTCTTCGAAGCAGGAATAGCTCGTCTTTATATTTTTCTTCTCATTCTTTTTAGACATAAGTTCATCACCTCTCCATAGATGTTAGCTTGTATTATAAGAAAAATCATTGACGGCATAGTTCAATAGCAGCTTCGTCACATGAAAAAGGAGAAGCATTTCTGCCTCTCCAATCATCAATCCTTTTTATAAGAAATTCTCTGGTTTACTAATTCTACCGGTCCAACCCTGACCTCTTGCCCATTCTCTCATGCCTGTTTTTTCTTCGGCATCATTACTAGCTAAGGTTTCAAGCATATCCTGGAATCCTCCCAAGCCTCCAACATCGTCTAATACGCCCAAACCATCCACTGCCGTACAACGTGGTCTTTCCTTTGCATCTACATGTGCAAGTATTTCACGAAGCTCGGAGTCAACCTCCTTGCCATTTTCGAAATAGCGATACTTCTTCAGCTTATCAGCTTCAGTAAATATATCTACAACAAACATTTCAGCATTGCTAAGGTCTGCATTTGTCTTTCTGTCGTACTGATCAATTACAGTAATCTTCACGCACCAGCCATCACCGTAATCATATTCATAAAATAACGTATCGAATAATGGTGTCAGCTTGGGATTATATTTTACAAATAGCTCCTCACAGCCCCTTTCATAAAAAGGAATCATTTTCTTTGCATCCTCAAGCCATTGGTTTGCAGTTCTTCCTGTTTGCTTTTTTATACTTGATGCATCTCTAAAATATATTCGTTCTTCAACAGCACTCTGGGTTCTACGCCATCCCTGAAGCTCATCAGCACATCTGATCAATTCCTCTCTGTGCTGCTTTGGTAAGCCAGCTATTTCAGTATCCGTCTTTTTAAGCTTCTTCTCAAGCTTTCTTAACCATTTAGAATATTCTGATGCTCTTGCTTCGACTGAAGGAGCAGCTTCTGTTAATAACTCTCCTAATGTCAATCTCTCATTTAGGAAATTAAGAGTCTCTTCCATAATGATTTTTTGCTGAAGCTCATCAAGCGTCATATCCTCAGAGAACTCTTTAAAAAAGTCATTAAATCTTTCTATCGCTTGTCTTGTTTCGAGATATGTTTCGCATACGGCCTTCTGTCTATATGGACCAACATATTTTCTCTTCAGCCATGACTTTACACTTTCTCCTTCGCCATAATCATCATCCCAGTAAAAATCTGTATGCTCATCCTGCGTGAAATGAAGCAGACTTCCGCAAAGCTTTTGCCAACCTCCTATGGTTCCACCAGTTAGTGCATCAAACTCTTCCTGGGAGATACAAAAATTATGAAGATGACTATTCTGCCAACCAAATAATCTTTGTATCATATAGTGAAGCGAGTGAAGATTCATTGTGCTTGGAACAAGCACTTCTCTTACAATTCCCGCCTTAGCTTTGGCAAGCTTTAGAAATTTATCCTTCTGCTCACCTTCAAAATAATCTCCTCCGCCATATATAAAATTATCCACCAGTTCAAATCTTAATCTAAATACAGACTCATTATTTAAGAACGGATTGTTTTCAAATTCTTCCTCTGTGTGGTTCTTTACATTAATCTCTCCTTGACCATTAGCTCCATTTCTAAAGGCTTCATCAAGGTCGATTTCCAATTCTTCTTTTGGCATCCTACGCTCCTCCTTGATCAACATTTTTCCTGCTGCGGAATGCATACGGTCGCGATAATCCTTGGCCCTTGATGCCTCGTCAGAATCAGATTTACCATACTGACCACGACTATATGGCAAAAAGGTCTGTATAGTTTTCACATCCTTACCAAGCTGCTCTGCTATTTGATCAACACTTAAACCCTGTTCTCTAAGCTCAGCAATTTGCTTCGTTCTCTTAGATGTCCATAAGCCTTCTGTAATTAATACACGTTGCACCTTCACCTGCGTGGTGCCAAGCTTCTTTGCAATCTCAGCTATAGATTTTATATTTTCATATTCCATTACAATAGCCTGATACAGCTCATCAATGCCCTGTGCATCTGTCCGATTATCTGCCATAGCACTCCCTCCTTCCTTCGAGTAATGTAGCTACTAAGCAAAGAATAGTCCTATCATCCTCTTGTGTCAACCTAGGTTTTGTATTATTTTTAAACTATTTTTCTCTCTACTCTGTCATTCTCTACCGAATTCCATAGTACATTTGGATCAGCATACTCTGGTGGTGCATTCTCACAAAGCATAACCTCTGTATGCACTAAGTCCTCAGAGTATTTAGGGTAATAAGTCTTGCCATCATATTCACTGTACATAACCGTTCTGCTGATATATGATGATTGCTCAATGGCTGAGTGACCACCATGGCAATTAGCACTCCTGCCACAAATCTGTGCTCTGATGCTGATAATCATTATCCGCAATACTTTTCTTTAGCGCATCTACAGAATAATGTTCTGTCGCACACCGCATAATATAATAGATTCTCTCATCTATATTTTTTACTTTAGCAAGAATAACTCCATGATGGGTGAATCCAATATGCAAAAAATCCTCTATGGGAAACTCTGATGAATTTGGAAATTGCGATTTCCAAATTGAAATGCTCGTCGAAGACATTTCGGAAGTTGTAATTTCCAAATTAGAATCTTCTATATTTGTGGTATTAGATGCGTCTTTGCTCCTTTTGCTAACTTTTTTAGTAGTTATCTTGTTTTGCACACACAAAAAGGGCCACTTTCCTGAATTTACTTTCAAGAAAGTGACCCTTTACAGGTCCAAATCATTGTCGGTTTTTTCCCGAACAACTTATCATCACTTACTATTCTTCGTGATTACTTGAAGAATTGTTGTCAATTTGTTGTCAAAATCAATTCAAAGATGCTTCAAACCCGCATAAACACTGGGTTTATTTTCCCGAACCTTTGAGAGTAGGGAACAACAGTACATCTCTTATAGCTGAGCTGTCTGTGAGCAGCATCACGAGTCTGTCGATTCCGTAGCCGATACCACCTGTGGGGGGCATACCGATCTCAAGTGCATTGAGGAAGTCCTCATCTGTGTGCTCTGCCTCTTCGTCTCCTGCCTCTGCGTTGGCATCCTGCATAGCGAAGCGCTCGCGCTGGTCGATGGGGTCATTGAGCTCTGAATATGCGTTACACATCTCCCAACCGTTGCAGAAGAGCTCGAAACGCTCTACCTTGGTGGGGTCAGAAGGCTTCTTCTTGGTGAGGGGCGATATCTCTATGGGATGATCCATTACAAATGTAGGCTGAATCATCTTGTCCTCACAATACTCCTCGAAGAAGAGATTGAGAATATGTCCCTTGGTGAAGAAATTCTCTATCTCGAGACCTTTTTCCTTGGCAAGTGCCTTGGCCTCGTCATCTGTGATTGCATCAAAATCTACACCTGCGTATTTTTTAACCGCATCTGTCATGGTGATGCGCTCAAAGGGCTTGCCAAAATCTAACTCTACTTCACCATACTTAAACTGGGTAGTTCCAAGTACAGTCTCTGCAAGATAACGGAACATACTCTCTGTAAGCTCCATCATGCCCTCGTAGTCTGTGTATGCCTGATATAACTCCATAAGAGTAAACTCAGGGTTGTGTCGGGTGTCTACACCCTCGTTTCTATATACACGACCTATCTCGAATACTCGCTCCATACCGCCTACGATAAGTCTCTTGAGATAAAGCTCGAGAGAAATACGAAGCTTGACGTCCTCATCGAGGGCATTGTAGTGTGTCTCGAAGGGACGAGCTGCTGCTCCACCAGGATTAGCTACAAGTGTAGGTGTCTCTACCTCTATAAAGTTGCGTCCTGCAAGGAAATTCCTAATCTCTCTGATAATCTGTGATCTCTTTATAAATACGTCCTTGGACTCCTTGTTCATAATGAGGTCTACATATCTCTGACGATATCTAAGCTCTGTATCTGTAAGTCCGTGGAACTTCTCAGGGAGAATCTGGAGACTCTTAGTCAAGAGAACTACCTCGCTGGCATGGATTGATACCTCGCCGGTCATTGTTCTAAATGCATATCCCTTGATTCCATAGATGTCGCCGATATCACTCTTCTTGTACTCGCCGTAAGGCTCCTCGCCTACAACATCACGAGCTACATATACCTGGATATTGCCCTTGAGATCCTGGATATTTGAGAAAAGTGCCTTGCCCATTACACGCTTGAACATCTGACGTCCAGCAATACTGACATTGATAGGCTTTGCGTCCATAATCTCACGACGCTTTTCGTAGTCTGCCTTCTTGGCTGCTCTAGCATCCTCTTCGCTCATTCCATCTGTGTTGAGCTCAGGCCAATCGCCTAATAATTCTTTTTCTAATGCCTCATACTGTGTCTTGACCTCATCTGTGTGATGAGTCTGGTCGAACTTGGTTATCTCAAAGGGGTCCTTGCCTGCCTCCTGAAGTGCCGCTAACTTCTCACGGCGCACCTTGAGTAGCTGGTTTACGTCCTGAACCTGCTGTCCACCCTTGTTGTTATCTTTCTCTGCCATCTTACTATTGTTCCTATCTATATTAATTCTATACTCACTAATCTGCGGTCTATCTGCTGAAGTCTACTATCTTGTACTCTACTACACCAGCAGGAGCCTCTACCTGAATAACGTCTCCAACCTTTTTTCCAAGGAGTGCCATTCCAATAGGAGACTCGTTGGAAATCTTGCCATTAAGGGAGTTGGCCTCAGTTGAACCTACAATCTTGTACTCGAGCTCTTCATCAAATTCTATGTCTAGTACCTTGACTGTACAGCCTACGTTGATAGCAGATAAATCTGCGCTCTCGCTTACTACCTCTGCATTTTTGAGGATGTCTTCAATCTCATCAATACGAGCCTCGATTTTTCCCTGCTCTTCCTTGGCTGCGTCGTACTCTGCATTCTCTGAGAGGTCTCCCTGTTCTCTTGCGACCTTGATTCTCTCTGATACCTCGTGACGCTTTACTACCTTGAGCTCCTGGAGCTCGTCCTCGAGCTTCTTGAGACCTTCCATTGTAAGTATGTTCTTCTTAGCCATTTACTTGCCCTCTTTTCTTGTATATGCTCACCTTCTGCGTGAATGAATATTACACCGCATAGATTTCGTATTATAGCATAAAAACTAGATTGCGTCTAGTGCCTGTGATAAATCAGCGATTAAGTCCGCCTTGTCCTCAAGACCGCATGACATACGTACAAGTCCTGCGGGAATACCTGCTGCAACTAACTGCTCGTCAGTGAGCTGACGGTGTGTACTTGTTGCAGGATTAAGACAACAGGTTCTCGCATCCGCTACATGAGTCTCGATGGCTGCGAGCTTGAGGTTCTTCATAAATTTTTCTGCTGCTTCTCTTCCGCCCTCTAATTCAAATGACACAACTCCGCATCCGCCATTAGGAAGATATTTTTGTGCTCTCTCGTAGAACTTATCTCCAGGAAGTCCAGAGTAATTAACCTTGACTACCTTGGGATGTGACTGGAGAAATTCTGCAACAGCCTGTCCGTTTTCTACATGTCTGGGCATACGCACATGAAGTGACTCTAATCCCATATTGAGATAGAATGCATGCTGAGGTGACTGGATGCATCCAAGGTCTCTCATAAGCTGTGCTGTTGCTTTGGTAATATAAGCGCCTTCAAGTCCAAATCTCTCTGTATATGTGATTCCATGATATGAATCATCTGGTGTTGTAAGTCCTGGATATTTGTCTGCATACTTGTTCCAGTCAAATTTTCCTGAGTCTATGATTGCTCCACCTACTGCCACACCGTGACCGTCCATGTATTTTGTCGTGGAGTGTGTGACAATATCTGCACCCCACTCGATGGGTCTGCAGTTAACAGGTGTAGGGAATGTATTATCTACGATTAAAGGTACACCATGTGCATGTGCAATTTTTGCATATTTTTCTATGTCGAGGACTGTGAGTGCAGGGTTGGCTATTGTCTCGCCAAACATTGCTCTGGTGTTGTCCTGAAATGCTGCATTTATCTCTTCTTCTGTGGCATCGGGGTCTACAAATGTGCAGTCGATGCCCATCTTTTTCATGGTTACACCTATGAGGTTGAAGGTTCCACCGTAGATTGATGAGGATGCTACGATATGACTTCCTGCTTCACAAATGTTAAAAAGTGCCATGAAGTTGGCTGCCTGTCCTGATGAGGTGAGCATCGCTGCAGTTCCTCCCTCAAGGGCGGCTAGCTTGGCTGCCACATAGTCATTGGTGGGATTTTGAAGTCTTGTGTAAAAATATCCTTCAGCCTCGAGGTCAAAAAGCTTGCCCATATCCTCTGAGGTGTCATACTTGAATGTAGTGCTCTGTACGATGGGTATCTGGCGAGGCTCGCCATTGCCAGGGGTGTAGCCCGCCTGGACGCATTTGGTGTTAATTGTTGACATTACTAATTCTCCTTAAAATATTCTAACGGATGTCGCAGCCAGGTCGCGCTCATGCTCAAACAGGTTTCGACTTCGGATTACCACTCCAAGTGGCACTTCGTTTGCCGCTTGTCGTTATCCCCATTCGCATGCTCATGGGGATTATCCTCGTGCGAAAAACTCGCCTGAGCTGGCAACCTGGCCTGCTTCCATCCTAGTCTACTCTTCTACCGGCTTCTGAGGTATACGTCCGTAAGTCTCAGCTAATTCACGTATACTTCTCGCCAAGTCATCTGACAGGAAGTTGGGTACCAGTCTCCACTCCCAGTTGCCGTCCATAGTGCCTGGGGTGTTGATACGGGCTTCGCGACCTTTAACCAGATAGTCTGTGAGAGGGATAATGCAGAGGTCTGATACGCTGTGGTATGCTTCTCTGATAATATCCCATACTAAGCCGCCAAAGTCTGAATTTCTGGAATTTACGTATCTTCTCGCGAAATCTCTGTGACCGTCTTGTATCTCTTCTGCCCAGGTGAGCAGCGTTGAGTTGTCATGTGTTCCTGTATAGGTTACAGAGTTTTTCACGTGACGATGTGTCATGTATTTGCTATCCCAGCTGGTGAATGCGTACTGGAGCACGTTCATTCCGGGGATGCCACTCTCTTCTAGGAGAGCTATATTTTCCTCGGTAACTGTTCCTAAATCCTCGGCTATGAGGTTTACTTTTCCAAGCTTTTTATAAAGTGCATTGAAGAAATCCATTCCAGGACCCTTGCACTGCTCTCCCTTGGTCGCGTCCTTGGCATCGTAGGGAATCGCATAGTATTCTGCAAATCCGTGGAAATGGTCGATTCTGACCACGTCAAACAGCTCGAGATTGCGCTGCATACGTGATATCCACCATGCGTATCCATTCTTTTTCTCTGCTGCCCAATCGTAGATGGGATTGCCCCACATCTGTCCTGTGGCTGAAAAAGCGTCGGGAGGACAGCCTGCTACAACCTCGGGTACTAAGTCTTTGTCCAGCTTAAATACCTCGGGGTGCTGCCATACGTCAGCACTGTCTAATGACAGGTAGAAGGGCATATCTCCCATGATTTTTATATTTTTTGATTTTGCATACTCGTGGAGCTTTTCCCACTGAGTTGCAAAGAGATATTGTCTGAAAATGATGAATTCTATTCCGTTTGCATGCTCTTTTTTGTACTCATCAAGTGCTGTTTTCTTACGAGTCTTGAGGTCCTCGGGCCACTCGTACCAGGGCTTGCCCTCTAGGGTTGCCTTGATTGAATAGTAGAGTGCAAAATCCTCTAGCCAAGAGGCATTGTCCTTTTGGAACTTCTCATAGGCGTCTGCTATCTTTTTATCGCTTGACTTCTTCTCTATAAATCTTTCGTGAGCCTTGCGAAGAAGCTTACTCCTATTTTCATATAATAAACCATAGTCTACTCTTTCAACATTGCTTCCAAAATCAAAGCTATTACACTCGTCCCATGTGAGGAGTCCGTCTTCAACTAATTTATCTGGAGCTATTAAATAGGGATTGCCTGCATATGCTGATAGAGGCTGATAGGGCGAATTGCCATATCCTGTAGGGCCAAGAGGCAATACCTGCCAAAAGCCTTGACCACTCTTCTCTAAAAAATCAATAAATCTGTATGCCTCATCTGACATTGTTCCAATTCCATATTTTGATGGAATTGAAAAAATAGGCATCAATATTCCACTTTCTCTCATTTCATTCTCCCTTAATTCCCTAAAAAATTTTATTTAACGTATCTACGTAAAGTCTGTACACCTTGGTTTGACCAAGTGGCTTTTCTAAGATAGACGCGATAGTGTCAAAATACCATTTGTGCTCTAGTGGATCCTTTTCGTTGAACTTGTCCCACATATGCTCGCCCTCTAAAGCCTTCTCCTCTGCTAGATCTAAGGCGTTGGCTGTCTTATCAGCAAGTGCTATTATCTGGGCACCTAGTGAAGCATCTCCTAAATGATTTAAAAAGCCTTGCTTTCTTATGTGCCAGGTCTGAGAGGAAGGAAGATGTCTCATCTTATCCTCGGTCTCTGAAGCTACAAGAGCTGTCACCTCATCACCAAAGGTGGCTCTAATATCATCAGCTGTGTATTTTGTATCCTCTACTACGTCATGAAGTGCTGCAGCGGCGAGAATATTGTAATATGTATCCTTGTCTACCTCTAACTCGTCTAGGATTTCTCTGACGTAATGTGTCACCTCTATAGGATGCACAATATAAGGTGTCTTGGACGCCTTTCTCGTGGTTCCCTTGTGAGCCATTGCGGCATAATTCATTGCTTTATCAACCAATGCTATACCTTTGTCGGTGTCTGCTCCTGCCAGAATGGGGAAATATCTCCCCTCTGGGATACTGACCTTTTCGCAGCCACTGCCAATGGGACAGGTGCTGCATCTTCTATCATTCTTTTCTAATTCGGCGTCTGCCATGGGGCAATATGTCATCTATTCGCTCCTCGCTTGATTTACAACTATCTGTCTATACTACCACTACCAAGTCGGAGGCCAAGCGGTCTTAGGAAGACAACTCCC
>JAZRXQ010000094.1:0-24653 GCA_045600305.1 Lachnospiraceae bacterium | reverse complement strand
TTGGCGTAGATACGTGAGCTTCCTGTGAGCTGTTCGGGATCATTGATTGAGCTCATCTCAAGAGTTGTCCAACTCATCTTAAGTATCTTAGCAATCGCGTACGCAATCTGAGACTTACCAGTTCCTGCAGGTCCAATGAGAAGTATTCCGTATGCAGGAAGTGTATGTGTTCTGTTTATCTGAATAATGGTCTCTATTATACGCTGCTTAACTGACTCTAAGCCGTAAAGCTCCTCGTCCAAAATGCGACGTGCTTCTGCTGGGTCAATAGGAGAAAACTTGGTATTCTTCCACTTGATATTGAGCATTATAGATAGTGCTCTTTGAGCATGACGTCTCTCCTCAGGAGTAACCTCAGTAGACTTAGCAACCGCAAGGTTTCTTCTCGCCCAGAGTCTAATATTATCAGGAAGTGTTGAACCGGCACACTGCAAGTAATCTGTGATACTCTGAATACTGGTGAGCTTCATATCATCAGAATCCTCTATCTCATCGATATCAACAGCCTCCGTTGAGGGAGCCTCTGACTGAAGGAGTCTATCAATCATAAACTGTAAAAAGCCATTTTCTCCTGAGAGCTTGCTACCTCTGACAGCCACACCTGTCTCTAAAATTTTATAAACAGCATAGCCTGATTCAGTAGCCTGTCCCGAGAGACATACGCATATATGATTATCTCCCAACCATTTGATTAGATTTTCAAATCTGGCATCAATCTTTTTGATATTGATAGGATTCTTTTCATCCTCATCATAGATAAATGACGTTCCTTTAGTAGGAGCTTCAAATCTACCCTCAGAATGATGCACTAGCTTTTTATCTTTATCATCCAACAAAAGTATAGGATGCTCAGCGTCAGAGAAATGCTCACTGGTGTATACTAACTCATATGTCTTTTCTGCTGCCACTGTATCTTTTTTTGCCTGATTAAAATCAAATACTGCCATAATCTTCCCCTAATAAAAAACCTTTATTTCTACACTGTAAATCTGTAGATTTAACTAACCATTTCATTGTATATTGTTTGCGTTTCAAAATCAATATTCGAAATTCTATAGTTCGATTTTGTTTCATAAAATTACTCATATAAAATAGACGCTTCGCATCTATAAATAAATGCGAAGCGCCCCTTATCACTCATTATTATTTAGTATTGTTCTTCTTGAGCTCATTCATACGCATTGCGCGAACCTTTAAGGGAAGACCCCAAAGTGTAATGAATCCGTCTGCATCATGATGATCGTACATATCACCTGTTGTAAATGATGCAAGAGACTCGCTGTAAAGTGAGTAGGGTGATGTTGTACCTGCTTTGATGATGTTGCCCTTGTATACTCTAAGCTTAACCTCACCTGTAACTACTTCCTGAGTCTTAGCAACAAATGCGCTAATAGCCTCTCTTACAGGAGTAAACCACTTACCCTCGTATACAATTGATGCAAGCTTGCTACCCAAATCCTTCTTGAGTGCAAGTGTATCTCTATCAAGTACAAGCTCCTCAAGCTGCTGATGTGCCTCCATGAGGATTGTTCCACCAGGAGTCTCATAAACTCCACGGCTCTTCATACCAACTACTCTGTTCTCAACGATATCTACGATACCAACTCCATGCTTGCCACCAATCTTATTAAGCTCACGGATGATGTCAGCAACCTTCATCTTCTCACCGTTAAGTGTAACAGGCATACCACCTTCAAATGTGATTGTGATATCCTCTCCCTCATCGGGTGCCTTCTCAGGTGTAACACCAAGAACGAGCATATGATCGTAATTAGGTGCAAGAGCAGGATTCTCTAATTCAAGTCCCTCATGAGAGATGTGCCAAATATTTCTATCACGGCTGTATGACTGATCTGTTCCAAAAGGAAGATCAATTCCGTGTGCCTTGCAGTAATCAATCTCTGCCTCACGTGAATCCATCTGCCATCTGTCATCTCTCCAAGGAGCGATAACCTTGATATCAGGAGCTAATGCTTTGATGCCGAGCTCAAATCTAATCTGGTCATTACCCTTACCAGTAGCTCCATGACAAATTGCAACCGCATCCTCTTTTCTGGCAATCTCAACAAGCTTAGCTGCGATTGTAGGACGAGCCATCGCTGTACCCATAAGGTACTTGTGCTCGTATACTGCACCAGCCTGAACACAAGGCATGATGTAGTTCTCGCAAAGGTCGTCTACAACGTCCTCAATGTATAATTTAGCTGCTCCGCTGACCTGTGCTCTCTCCTCAAGGCCATCTAACTCCTCGCCCTGTCCACAGTCGATACAGCAACATACTACCTCATATCCGTATGTCTCCTTGAGCCAGGGGATAACCGCTGTAGTATCAAGTCCGCCTGAATAAGCTAATACAACTTTCTCTGCCATTATATTTTCCTCCTAGATTAAAAATCCAATTTGAAGGAAATTCTAGCACAATTCATCTGTATTTGCAATGCCAAATATACTACTAATTCTTATACCCCTTAGGATAATCCTTGTCATTTATCTTGCAGTTTCCAAGGTCTGTAGAAACATCATATTCACATGACTTATTATCATTTACAATTGTGATATTTCCAAGCGAGCAGCTGCCCTTTATCTCCTCAAAACTACCATACAATTCTACATTACCTAAATCTGCATCTATATTGCCCTCTACAAATGTAGAATTCGTAAGAATTATGTTTCCTGCATCACATTCTGCCTTTAATTCCTTAATGTGCACATCGTTAGCCTGGACATTACCACAGTCTGCATCAACAGCAAGCTTGCCATTTACAGTCAATCCATCTATCTCAACATTACCAAGATTGCATACAACTCTCATATCAGTTGCAGTCACTTCGTTAATATGCAGATTACCAAGATCACACTCTACCTTTAATGATTCAATAACCTTGTCAGAAGGAATCGTCAAAACTATTTCCTCGTTCTGAAGTCCAGATAATGCAGGGAACAATGTAATATTATTCTTTTGTGCTATAATAAGTTTTCCGCCTTTTTCCTCTACCACAGGTGCAAAAGCCTCTCCGCCTTCATAGCTAACTGCATAATCATCGCCTGCCTTTATCTTGACATTACCTATAGCGATATCCATCTCAATCACATCAGCGTTATCTATCTCAAATACCTGATCTACCTCAGTCCCCCCACTAACTATTATATTCCTGTTTACTATATTAGGAACACATGCTGTCATAACCCTTGCAGAATGTATGCTTGCTCCAATGATTACACACGCAAGAGTAACCACTCCTAGTATTATAAAAAATATCGTATAATTAAACTTACTCTTAGGTGCTTCG
Organism: Lachnospiraceae bacterium; assembly: GCA_045600305.1. GTDB lineage: Bacteria > Bacillota > Clostridia > Lachnospirales > Lachnospiraceae > JAZRXQ01. The sequence goes on along the minus strand of JAZRXQ010000094.1, from coordinate 21,363 downwards.
TTTTTCACCTCTTCTTTAACCATTAATTCCTTATTTTCTTCCATAACGCACTCCTTATTTATTAACCTTAAGTGTTGTATTTAAGATTGTTCCAACTACTGCTGCTACAGGCCAGATTACCCATGTGATATCCCATCTAAAGGTGATGAAGCTCACAGCCACATATAAGCATGCCACTACAGGCCAGAAAACCTTAGAGATAATCTGTGCTGTTGGATTGATATACTCAGGCTCAGCATTGCCAGCTGAATAAGTACCTGCCACAGTGTCATCGCTGTTAAGTCTTCTGATTTTCTTTAAGCCCTTCATGGTAACGCCAGAATATACGAGTAAGAATACTCCCATACCAACCATGAGGAATAAAAATACTCCACCGTCAGCTGTTCCAAGTACGTGTGTGCCAGATGCCCCAATTACCGCAGACGGAAGCCAAGATGTAGCACATAAAACCACTCCGATTACTCTTGCCATTATTACTGATCCCTGGCGACGTGCCTCTTCGTTTTTAACGAACTGTGCTGTCTCGTAGTTAATCTCAGCCTCACCTTTTTTAATATAATTCCATTTTTTCATGGTAAGTCCGACATAGACAAATAAACCAACTGCCAGTCCAATAAAAGCAAACATCCCAAGTGAGCCTGCTGCTGACCCACCTAAATCTGTAACTATCATAGGAACAGTAACTGAGATGATACAAAACATAACTGCAAGTCCAACCCAGATTGCCTTGAGTGTATTGTCTTTGATGAATCTCTTAGCTTCATCTAAGGGAACGAGTACCTTCTTGATGTCCTTGAAGGGATTCATGCTAACCGCTTCCTTGATACCAAGGTCCTCTGCTATCACATCAAGATTACCGAACTCTGAAATAACTGTCCCAACTGCCTCATTCTCTGTTCTGCCATTCTCTCTGAGCTCTGTGTACTTATCTTCCATCATCTGTAAAAGTTCATCCTTTGCCCTAAGAACCTCAGGTGTATTAGGAAGCTTTGCAAACATTGCCTCTAGATAATTTTTTATTGTGTCCATAACTTACCTCTTTCTAATTATATTCGATGAAATTCGCTACAACGTCCTGTGTGAGTTTCCACTCTTCACATTTTTCTCTGTAATACTCCTCACCAGCATCTGTTATCTTGTAGTAGGTCCTGCGCTTGCCGCCATTCTCGCCCTCTACAATGTATGACTCTACAAATCCATTTTTCTCCATTCTGGTGAATGCTGAGTAAAGTGTTGTCTCCTTGATGATGTACTTCTCATTGGTGCGGGTTCTAATCTGCTTGGATATCTCGTATCCGTATGAAGGCGCCTGCCTTAAGATGTACAAGATCATCGTATCGTTATAGCCGCGGATTACATCACTACTTATCTCGCCCATAAGTGATCCTCCTAATTAAGTTTTATCTATTTACCACATCTGTCGTACTACGATTATCATACTACGTCTGTCGTACTATGTCAGTTATACTACGACTGATGGAGTATGTCAACAATTTTTTTCTAAATTTTTAAAAACAAAAAAGAACAACTAAATAGCTGTTCTTTTCGTTGCTTTAAAAAGTATAGTTTTTGAGACATCACCTGACGTCTATTTTTTCTACATTAGGCCTCTTTAATACTGCACGAATATTCTTGTTTGAGAAAAATACTATCGTAACCAGTATTCCACATATAACCCATAAAACTGGTTCGCACCAAATGATAGCCTCATATCCAAATGGCTTAATGAAAACTGCAACCGTTATAAGCTTACCCAATAATTCCAATGCACTGCCTACAATAGGCCATACTTTATAGCCCAGTCCCTGCAATGCATTACGCATAAAGCAAAGCACCATTAGAATGTAATAAAACAGTGTGTCAATTCTTAGATATCTGGTTCCAGTTGCAATGACAAACTCATTATCTGAGCCTGATACTCCCGCTATTATCTTGTCCGCAAAGAGAAGCATAGATACAATCACAACTGTTGACCATACCCAGCCTATCAGATGAGTAACCTTTACGCCCTTCCAGATTCGATCCCATTTACCAGCACCATAGTTTTGACTGGTAAAGGTTGCTACTGTAGCAGAAAGTGACGAACCACCAAGCATAAGTAGCTCTGATATCTTTCTCGCAGATACATGTGCTGCGATGACATCTTTTCCAAGACCATTTATACCGCTTTGGAGAATAACTGTTCCTATATTTACAACAGCATACATAAGTGCCATTGCCGCACCAGAAGCCAACAGGTCTCTAACCATATATCCTTCTAGCTTGAAATTTTCACGACTTAATTTAAGTATTGGACAAGCCTTAATGATATAGACAAGACATCCCAATCCAGAGATTAACTGAGCTATTACAGTAGCCCATGCTGCACCTGGAAGCCCCCATTTAAATACTATGATAAATAAAAGGTCCAATCCTATATTGAGTCCTGAGGATATAATCAAAAAGATAAGTGGCACCTTGCTGTTGCCGATTGCTCTCAATATACTGGCTAACATATTGTAAAACATCATAACTATACAGCAGGTAATGATTATGATGATATAAGAGTACGCCTTGTCAAAAATCTCAACTGGCGTATTTAATAGTCTCATGAACGGCTTAAGTAAAAGCGTAAATGTAAGTGTCAATATAACATTTATAATCACACCTAAAATAATTGTTCCGGCAACGGAGTTTTTCATCTTTTTAATATCGCCAGAGCCAAAATGCTTGGCTATGACAATAGAAAATCCGCTTGAAAAGCCAAAGCATAGCGATGTCAAAAGACCAAATATAACGCTGACAGACCCAATAGCTGATAAAGCCTCATCATGCAAGGTATTGCCTACTATTGCAGTATCTGCCAGGTTATAAAATTGTTGAAATAAGTTACTTAATAAAAGTGGTATTCCAAAATATAGAATAAGCTTAAAAGGGCTTCCTACTGTAAGATCTTTGTTCATAAATGCCTCTATCCAAGATTTCTGATTTTGAAATCTCTCTCCGCCTCGCGCTTCATATCTTTTTTCGCAATATCAGCACGCTTGTCATATAGCTTCTTGCCTCGTGCCAGTGAAATCTCAACCTTGACCAGCCCGCGTTTGAGATAAACCTTGACAGGAACTATAGTATATCCTTGCTCCTTGCTCTTGCCTAAAAGCTTCATAATCTCACTCTTATGCATAAGGAGCTTCTTAGGGCGTAGAGGATCCTTGTTAAAAATATTACCCTTTTCATAGGGAGATACGTGCATTCCATAAATAATTACCTCCCCATTTTCAATGTGAATAAAGGCCTCTTTAATACTCACTCCACCATTTCTTATAGACTTAACCTCTGTACCATGTAGCTCTATTCCGCACTCATAGGTCTCTTCAAGAAAATATTCATGAGAAGCTTTTTTATTGTTCGCTATTAGCTTGTATCCGTTATTTGTATTATCAGCCATCATAAACCTCTTTTCGCTGACATTTTTTTAGGAAGTTTACCTACATTAGTCCTCAGAGTAATATATCTGTCCGTCCTCTATATTAAATGTGAGGTACTCTGATACGAAAACATCATCATAAACGTCATAAATTACAAATCCGTACCAGTACTCTCCATCAGAAAGACTCTCATATGTGATGAAATCCATATCTGATACCACGAATTCATTACCCTCGTAATAGTCTCCCTCTTCAAATGTCAATCCATCATAATAAAGTGGAACAATTGTATCGCCGATATTTAACTGCTTTACCTGTCCACTAGCCATACCATATTCATCTATACCATCCCAAATGCCCTCAAACTCACATCTGGCATCTTCATAGTATACTCTAAATCTTAAGTTTGTCTCCTCGCCATTTAAGCGGACCTTTGTGGTATAGACGTCATATTCATCTGTGCTATTAACATAGTATACACCTAAGTATTGTCCATCGGTAAGTGCATACCACTGTCCATCAAAATTATCCTGTATGCGTCCAGTATCCCAATCACATACTAAATCTGCGACCTCACCTAAATCCGCTATCTGCGTAGCTTCATCATCAAGAACCCACAAAACACTTGCAACAACACTTGCTGTATTTTCAAGACCTGATTCATCTAAAGTAAACCCTGCATTTCCATTTTCATCAAATCCAGGTTCTTCCGTAAATGTAATTAAGCTACTATCGTCCTCTGAACCTTCATCCACATAATCATACTCTGTTGTGTTTTCGGCTTCATCATTTCCTGAATCACTTAGAATCTCTTCCATGTCGTACTCATTGCTACCCCAGTTTTCTACTACTCCTGAAGCATCAAAATTTCCGTACTCAGTAATTCCATATCCACTTTCAACCATACGATCAACAAAGGCCAAATAATAGGGGCTTATTGCAATTTTATTAAATGTTTTTATTTCTTTTGAGCCCTCTATCTTTAGAGGATAGTAAATTGATAATCCACTTGCATCTGAATGCTGTGAGCCGTTTACCTTATAACATACCGCACTGTTAAGTGCTGTTAATGCTGTATTAGAAGCATCAGAAAACTTGGATGTAGTCTCAATAATACCACCTAGATCTACCATATTAGTATAACCCTCGGCCTTATTATTTCCACCAAAATTATCGACTTTTTTAGCTTTTCTCTTTATTTTTGCAAGTACATCTGTGTCAGCAGAAGCATTATATAACTCATAGGCATAATCATTAAAGGCTACCATCAGCTTATCAAATTTACTCAAGTCTATTACTGATAATGTAGCTCCATCCTCACTCTGACAAGCAGCACATGACTCATAGAAAGAGTCAGCTATTATCTCACCGAGTTCTCTTCCATCTGCTCCTGGATTAGATGCTAAAAAATCACCTATAGCTGCATAGTCCCATCCATATCCAGGCTCTAACTCCTGTGAGCATACCATATAATTAGCATAACTTGCAAAAACATTTGCTGTCTCAGATGTACCCATCAGGCAAGCATCACAACCAATAAACTCAAACTTATCTGTAAGCTTGTCACTAATACTTAAAAGGGCTGCATCTATTTTTCTGAGTGAAAGACTCTTATAATCATCCAGCTCGTCAAAGCATACACCACTTATACTTCCTCCACCATGATTCCAAAATACAAGTCCCATGTTGGCTGCAGGATAGTTGTCAATACCCCAATCGAGGAAGCTCTCTAAAGTCTTAGATTTGCCCATAGCAGACTGCTGTTTTTCGTCCACTAATTCAATTTCTCCATTCGTAACTACAAATCTCTGATTTAAGCTCTCATCGGCACCAATTTCCCAACTATTAGAGCCACCTGTTTCTACAACAAATTTGACATTATCAGGAATAGATGCCTGCATCATCTCCTGGATGTCCATACTTGCCATTCCACTGCCGCTCTCCAGGTCTGACCCACACATGTACACAAAAATAGTCCATGTATCATCTTCTCCCATGGGAGTATTTTTTCCTTCGTTTACTCTCGTTATCTGAAGTTTATTATCTGCACTAAGAGTCATAACCATACTCTTATTAGTGAGATCAACGCTAGCTTCTTCGACGGTTATATCGCTAAGCTCGTCCTCTGCTGTCTTATTGTCTGCGGTCTCGTCAATATCTGCGCATCCAACCAATGTAAACGCTAGTGCAAATGCTGCAAAAACCGACAATGCTCTCTTAATTGATTTTCTCATAGAAGTCTCCTTTTTTGACGTTTACTAAAATTCTTTGCTATTATATAACAGTTTAGTTTCCTAAAAACACTTTTTCACGTTCTAAAAAGATTTTTCACGAAAAAATACCCATTAGTTAAAGATTTCTCTTCTCGAATCCTCCTCATACTGTTTCATAACTAAGTCGTAGTAGAACGACTTTCTTTCCATTAATTCAGCGTGTTTACCCTGTTCTACAATTTTCCCATCATTAACTACTAGAATAACATCTGCATTTCTAACTGTTGAAAGGCGATGTGCTATCATTATCGTGGTCCTACCTTTAATAACACTCTCAATTGCGGTCTGTATTTTTTTCTCGGTGACAGTGTCTACTGAGGCTGTTGCTTCATCAAGTATCAGTATTTTGGGATTTGCCAGTACTGCTCTCGCGAATGAGATTAATTGTTTCTCGCCTGTAGACAGCATATCGCCGCCCTCGCCTACCTTCGTCTCTAAACCATTTTCAAGTCTTGCCACAACCTCATCAGCAGATACAAGAGCTAATGCTCTCTCTATCTCCTCTATAGTTGCTGCTTCATTTCCATACCTTAAGTTTTCTAAAATACTTCCAGCGAATAAGTGAGGAGACTGTAACACATAACCGATGGATGAGTGAAGCCATAACTGCGAGCGTTCTCTTGCATCCTTACCGTCAATAAGTACGCGACCACTGGTAGGTTCGAAAAATCTGCAGGCCAGATTTACCAAGGTTGATTTTCCAGCTCCAGTTTCTCCAACAATAGCTATATTGCTGCCCTGCGGAATCTTCAGATTAAAATGCTCAAGCACATATTCATCTCCATCAGGATACATAAAACTAACATCTTCGAACTCGATATCACCATTTATCTCTTCCCAATTTTCGTACTTGGGATTGAAGCAGTCACCATATTTTATTATAACCTCATCAGTATCCTTAACTGTAGGCTCCGTATTTATCAGCTTAAAAAGTCTCTCAATATTAATCTGCGTAGAAATCAAATTAGATATTCCATCTATTATCCATCTGACAGGCTCCATCATGCCCTGTGCATAGGACATAAACATAGAAAATACACCTATCTCAGATGCCGCTATAAAACCACCTTTCCACAGCACGATAGCAATAGCCACCGATGATGCCAAATGAAGTGTAGCTGCAAAGAGACCATGTAGAGAAGCTCCTCTATTTGCCCTTCTAACCATCGCCACCGTATCCTGTCTGAAATGATTATTCATTTTTTCCTCTACAGTGAGCGTCTTTATGGTCTTAGCACCAGTAATACCCTCGTTGAAATTACTTGTGATAATTGAGTTTGTCTCTCTAATTTGTCTGTTAACTCTAATCAATCTGCTCTGAAAAATCGAAAACACCAGCGTCATCACAGGGAGTATTGCAACCACCCATAGGGCAAGCTTCCAATTTGTAACAAACATTACCACAATTGAGCCTACAAGTATTGTTATACGCCAGCTAAACTCTGCTATGGTCCAGGACATGAGTCCACCTATTCTAGAGGCATCCGACATAACCCTGGCATGAATATAACCCACACTGTTGGTATTGTAGTAATCTAATGAAAGCTGCTGCAACTTGGTAAATGCTGCATTTCTCAAGTCCCTGTTTAGAGAAACCTCTATGGTCATAGCATTGGTACAAGATATGTAATTTGTCCATGCCGAAAAGAGTATAAGCAGTACAAATCCCACAATGAAAATCACAAACGAATCATATGTTTTTTCTGCAATATAATGATCTATCGCATAGCTTTGACCTATAGGTATCACTACATCTACTATACACCCCAGCATACAAAAGATTATCATTGTGATAAGCTTTTCCTTGAATGGCTTCATAAAAGGCATCAAAACAGGTATACCAAACAGAGGCAGAGATTTCTTGTTATTCATCACCACTACCTCCCTCTTTATTCATTTCTTGTTCTAAGTCTATTCCATTCTGAAGTTCATATATCTTTTGATATATTCCCCCTGCATTTCTCAAAGTATCGTGAGTTCCCTCTTCTACAAGACATCCCTTGTTTAAGACAAGAATCTTATCAGCCTTACTAACCGTAGATATTCTATGAGAAATCAGAATAATACTTGCCGTTCCAAATTCCTTTTGAAGCTGATGCCTTATCTTCTCGTCAGTGGATGTATCTACAGCCGACAATGAATCATCAAATATCATAATAGGCGCGTGCTGCATAAGAGTTCTCGCAATCGCTGTTCTTTGCTTTTGTCCGCCAGACAATGTTACGCCACGCTCTCCTACAAAGGTATCGTATCCCTTTGAAAAATCTTCTATTGTCTCCTTTAAGCATGCACTCTCTACTGCCGATTCGATATCCCTTAAATCAAAATCTTCCCTTGTTATACCAATATTTTCGGCAAGTGTTCTTGAAAACAGGTAGGGTTCCTGTAAAACCATTCCAATATTTTTTCTGAGATATGCTGCCTTGATATCTCTAATATCCACACCACCTATTGATATGGTTCCATTTCCCTCAGGCAAATCATATAATCTGTCCAAAAGTAACATCATAGTAGACTTTCCACTACCTGTTCCACCTAAAATACCTAGGGTACTGCCACCCTTCATTGTGAAACTGATGTCCTTAAGTATTTGAGTCGATTCATCATAAGAAAAGCTCACATGGTCAAATACAATATCACCACTCATGGGTACTTCTTTTGCCCCGTCCCTATCTCTTTCAATTTCAGCTTCAGCAATATATTTTATACGCTCAATAGACACACCTGTTTTCGAAAGATCTACAATCATTCTGCCAAGCTCTCTAATTGGCCAGCTAAGCATCCCGTTATAAGACTGAAAAGCTACGAACTCACCAGGCAACATAGAGCCATTAATACAAAATACAACTCCAAATATCATGGTAAGCAGCACTTGCATAAAGCACAAAATATCAGTGACACTCCAAAAGGTAGCCATAGTCTTTGCCATCTTAACCCAAAGACCAGTATAGTACTCATTATGCTTTTCAAATTTGTCCTTCTCTTTTTTTTCCTGACCAAAAGCCCTTACGACACGTACGCCAGTAAAATTCTCCTGCGCCATATCAGAAAGAATCCCCTCATTAATATCGCACTCCATAAATCCTGGCATCAATCTCTGATGAAAATATATAGAATATGCCACAATTGCTGGAATTGGAACAAATGCAATTAATGCAAGTAAGGGATTCATTGTAAGCATGAATACCAACGATAAAATCAGTAATAGTACTATTCTTAAAACCTCTGAAAGCTTGTCAGCCACAAATGCCCTTATAGTTTCTATATCAGAGGTGCATCTAGAAATAATATCACCTGTTTTATTTGTCATGTGCCACGAAAAAGGGAGACGAAGAATCCTGTCAAATAATTCGTCTCTCATATTTTTAACCATTTTTTCTGAGCCTGCTGTATCACTTACTCTAAATAGATATGTAAAAACCGCCCTAACTGCAGCTACTACTACAATCACTATTGCAAGTATATAAATGTGCCTAGTTAAAAAATCTATTCCACCCAGACTATTTGTTAGCATTTTAGCGATAAAAGGCATGGTAGTAGCATCAGCTTTTGCCATACAATAATCTATGGCTATTCTAATCACCTGCGGAATAAGCATATCAGAAAGAGCCATAATGACAGATGACACCATGGTGAGCACAAATAATGCTTTTGCTCCACTCATGAAATGCCACACCAGCTTAGCCTTGCTATTATTCTTTTTTTCAGAATTCTTATTTGTCATACTCTTTACTAATAGATTAAATTTAATCCCTTATCTATAGCCTCGGCGATTTTACTTATGTGTTCGGCACTTATCATCTCACCCTTCATTACAATCGGTACAGACGGGGGATATACTGTAACTGTAAAATCTGCTACCTGCCCTGCCTTTAATTCTCTTAGTTTTTGATGATTTTCCATGTCTATATCAGTTTGCTTTATATCTCCCATGGTCACACGTTTATCTAAATAAACAATTGCCTCTGCTAATCTCTCTAAATCAGCCTCATCATCCATAATAGTAGACATAAGCAAAACATAATCTGTCCCATACATCTCACATTCTATATGGTAATCATCCCTGAGATGCGTGAAAATAGAAAGTCCGTTAACTGTATCCGTTTTTGACTCCAGTATAATCTTTGAGGGATCAGATTGCTCCCCCTTAGTCCCACTTTTATCTACTACGCTAAGTGACTTTAGACTATTTACTTTTTTATAAAACTCATCCAGTCTATTGGCATAATCATCGAATTGCTTATTAGCGTCCTCTAAAAAATCAATGCACTTGCTTACACTTGCCATCAATACATAGGAAGGTGAACTAGTCTCAAAAATATCCAAAGCATGCTCTATTTTTCTATTGTCTATCCTGTCACTATTTATCAAAAGTGCTGCCGTCTGAGTGAGTGCAGGCAGAGTCTTGTGTAGACTCACTACTACTATATCTGCCCCTTGAGAGATGGTGCTTTTAGGAAATCTCTCAGAAAAACCAAGATGAGCTCCATGAGCTGAATCAACCAAAAGAATCGCCCCCGCAGAATGAACCACAGTCGCAACTGCACTTATATCTAATGTCTCTCCTGTATAAGTAGGACATGTGATTACAATTACGCTAATATGCATTTTTTTTATAAAGTCACAAAGCTCATATCTAATATCATCTATGAGGACATGGACAGCACCGTTGTCATCAATCTCATAGCCATTAGAATAGATGCTTTTACAGCCACTGAGCTCTATAGCGTTATATATACTCTTATGTGATTCTCTATCAACTAAGATTACATCCTTGCTACTAGCTGTAGCGTATAGAGCTGATAGATTGCCACAGGTAGAACCATTTACTAAAATATATGCTCTGTTCACTCCATAGATTTTAGCTAGCCTCTCCTGCTCATTTCCTATAATCCCCTTGGCATCATGAAGGTTGTCAAAATCACTTATCTCTGTGATGTCTATACTATAAGGATCTATTCCAAATCTTTCTTTTCTCTTGTGTCCAGGCATATGCATTGGTAACATATCCGTTTTACTATATTCAGTTAATTTATTGTATAAACTGTTATTTTCCATAATTAGTTCGACAATACCATAAATCCCTATTTTTCACAACTGTTATCAGCTATTGCCCATTTTCAGCTGCTGTCACCAATAAAATAGGACGTCTCTATTATCAGAAACGTCCCTCTCATTTACTGTTTTTCTACTGTCTTATCACAGTTACAGGATGTACAGCCTTTAGAACATGGACAGCCAATACATTTGGCTCCCTTCTTTTTAGTCTTGACTATATAAAAAACCGCCCCTGCAACAATCAGCACAATTGCCACTATTGCAATAATATTGATAACAAAGCCTGGCATATCATCACTCCCTTACCGTAATTGCGCTAGCTAATAACATATCTATGCTATATCTCGCATCCTTAACCGCCACCGTAAGGTTATTCCTTCTCTGACCTACTATCGTAATAGGCTCCCCCTCATAGCATCCTAGCGTAAAGAGAAAGGATTTCACCTCTTCATCATCTATATCAATACTCTCTACAATATATTCTTTTTCAACTATTCCCTCTGCTAGTGTCATAATTAGTCCTCACTCCCTACAGTTAGTCTCGTATAACACCAACAAGATACACCACAAATTTAGTCTTGTCAACAATAAAAAATTCCCATTAGTAGCAGTTGCTGCCCTATATCCACCTCTTTATCACGCGACATGCAACGTTATAATCAATGGGTTTTGCAATAAAATCATTCATTCCATCTGCCAATAGCTGCTCTTGAATCTCTGTAACCGCATCCGCTGATAAAGCAATAATAGGCGTTTTGTTGTTAGGATTCTTTTCATCCTTTCTGATTTCTATAGTGGCTTGTCTACCTGTCATAATTGGCATGAAATTATCCATTAAAATTATGTCATATTTTTTTGCCAACGTCTTATCCAATGCTTCCTTGCCGTCATGAGCCTCCTCAATATTCATCTTTGATTGACTAAACAAGGCTCTTGCAACCTCAAGGTTGATCTCATTGTCGTCAACAATCAAGCAATTAATGCCCTCTGCAACAAAGCTTTCTTCATTAATAATAGCTTCACTATCATATGACAGCTTATCCTTTTTCTCAGTATTACTATCATCATCAGCATAATCAAATACATCGTTTATTATTTCTAGCAGATTTTCTGTCGATGCTTTGATTGTATCAATACATTTTTTTAGCTCATCTGACATATCCTGGTGAGCAGCAATGTCTGTCATACCCATTATTGCATTCATGGGAGTCCTAATCTCGTGCGCAACATTGGCAAGATAAAATGTTCTTGCCTTATTTGCCTCTTCCTCTTTCATCCTATACATATAGGTTGTAATAAGATTGATTGACTCTGCCACAAAAAATTTCTCTGCAGGAGTATAGGGAGTAGTATCAAATTTGTCAAAGAAAACGGCACCCGTATATCTACCATTAAGCAATGTAGGTACCCATATTTGATTTCCAATACTTGTCTTTTCTACCAGCCCATCAAGTGCTTTTCTTGAAAGCTTGTCAGAATGATATATAAAGAGACCATGATTAGGATTGTATTCCAGATAGCCCTTTTTATCATAGGCATCCTCTATTACAGCTATATCTTCCACTTCAATTTCCACAGCTGCTTTTAGTCTAAGTTCTTCATCTCGTGCCCACTGTCTTCCGACAATGACCTGATTCTCACCAAAGCCATCAAATATAACTATTCTATCAACACCCATATAAGTACCTATTCTGCTAAGTACTTCATCTAATGCAACCTGTGCATTTTCAGCAGTCTTGAGTTCATCTGACAATGTCGCCAAAAGCTGATGTGACTGTGCCATATTGGCAAAATCCTCTTCTGTAAAGCTCTCATTTTCTCTGAGAAGCTGTTTGGTCATCGTATTTCTATGTGTTCTACTTGAAATATTTTCAAATAAAAACGTTGATAGCTTATCTCTTGTGTTATTTATCTCATGTAATTTGGTGTTTGTAATATTTTTGAGCTTTCCAACTATCTGATAATCATCATCGTCTTCGCTAAGAAGGATTTTAGCATCTATTCTGTACCACAGGGGAACTATTCTTCCCTCTCTCTCGTAGCTTAGATCCATGTCCATAGAATAGCTATCCAGCTCCTTGAGCTTTGACAAAAGCTTTTTGCAGTTGATAATAATTCTGTCGTCAAGCTTACTCTTATTATCCATAAAATTCTTGATATCTATTGGTTTAATCTCGTCAGCTTGATCTGCGTATACTGATCTAGTTGCAGTATAATGACTATTTATAGGGTCGTATTCAAAAATGATATCCTTGGAATCGTCACATAACAGCCTATACTTTTCCTTCTCTGCTCTAATTACACGCATTGCCTTATACTGCTCACTCATATACGTGTAAGAACGATTAACAAGCTGCATTAAAATAAAAATAACAAGTAAATATTCAATGGTAAACCCCGTCATATATGCCCTAAAAGCCTGTAAATGATTCCATCGCAGGTATAGAATCTCCCATCTACTTTGAGTATTGACCCATACTCCAAATGTCATGCAGATATACGAAAAAATCGATGCAAAAATTGTCAATCTCTTCTCAAAATACAACGCAGATAGTACCGGCACCAGCACATATGTAATATATACTCCAATTCCAGTAAAGGTTCCTAAAATCCCTATAAAAACAGAAATAACTATCAACGAATAGTACTTAACGAACTTGTCTGGTGCCTTGCATAGGTAAAAAACAAGTGGAGTTAAACTGACAAAAAGACCTAGAAACTGAACAGTGTTCATTAGCTTCTCATGAAAATCAAAAACTCCACTACGATTTAATATTATAAGTGCTATCATAGCCAGTGAGCATATTGCCAAGGATCTCACCACTATTTTGTTTACATTTTTTGTATTGTTTTCTAACATATATATGCCTCGCTACCTAAACCCATTTAATTTATTAATTTTACCATATATAATTGAATTTTGAAATATGTTAGTTGACTAAATCTTCTTTTTTTTATATTCTACAAAAGAAAGAATTATCTGTTCGGAGCATTTATGAATATTCTATTATGGTTTACTATTTTGGCTGTACTAGGACTTATTTCGAGCACAGTTACAGCCGTAACAGCATATAAATACAAAAAGCTATCCCCCATTCCATTAGTTGCTATATGGGTAGGACTTATTATAATAGGTGCCGGACTGTATATAGCAAGTAGTAGAGCTGGTGGATATCTCACTGAAAAGAAATACGCTGAGACCTTTGATATAGATAGCACCACCTATACGTATGATGGAGTTGCCAATCGAGGAACCTTCAATTTTTATTCAACGGACGGCGTGCATTTTTCTTTCTCATCCACTGATTTACTAGCCGATGTTCCCTCGGCACCCAGCAAGCTAGACCTATATACATGTAAGTATATTTCTGGATATAATTGGTGCCAGCTAGGTTCTAAAGCTGTTGTTAGATATCTGTTAAAATAACTAAGGTCACCCATATCGGGTGACCTTTTTCTTATAGATGCAAAACTCTATCTTTTATTTCTTGTGTTCTTCCCTGATTCCAAAACTGTGTTCCAATGTAACCACATGTGCGTCTAGCAACATTCATCTTATCCTGGTCACGGTTTCCACAATTGGGGCATTCCCAAATTAGCTTACCACTCTCTTCCTTGACTATTTTGATTTCTCCACCAAAACCGCATTCCTGACAATAGTCACTTTTGGTGTTGAGCTCAGCATACATAATATTATCATAGATAAATTTCATAACCGACAGAACTGCATCCAAATTACCCTGCATATCAGGAACCTCTACGTAGCTGATTGCGCCTCCAGGTGAAAGCTTCTGAAACTGTGCTTCTAAAGCCAGCTTGCTGAATGCATCTATTTCTTCTGTAACATGCACATGATAACTATTAGTAATATAATTTCTATCTGTAACACCAGGAATCTTTCCAAAACGCTTCTGAAGACATTTTGCAAATTTGTATGTAGTTGACTCTAGCGGTGTTCCATACACTGAGAATGCTATATTAGATTCAGCTCTCCACTGAGCACAGGCATCGTTTAATTTTTGCATAACCTGCAAAGCAAACGGTGTAGACTCTGTATCAGTGTGCGATTTACCAGTCATATATGTTGTACACTCGCTAAGTCCTGCGTAGCCAAGTGATATAGTTGAATATCCATCAAATAAAAGCTTGTCAATCTTCTCACCAGGAGCTAATCTTGCAAGTGCACCATGCTGCCAAAGTATCGGTGCAACATCCGAAGGCGTTCCCAAAAGTCTGTTGTGTCTACACATAAGTGCTCTATGGCACAGTTCAAGACGCTCATCAAATATCTTCCAAAATGCATCCATATCCCCGCCAGAAGAGCATGCTATATCTACAAGATTAACTGTTACAACTCCCTGATTAAATCTACCATAAAACTTGTGTTTTCCATCAGGAAGCCTCTGAGAATCTTCAACTGTAAGGAAGGAACGACATCCCATACAGGTATAGCAGTTATTCTTCTTGAGATCCTTCATGATTTTTTCAGAGATATAATCAGGAACCATTCTCTTTGCTGTACACTCTGCTGCTAGCTTGGTGAGATAATAATATTTACTGTCCTCGTGTATATTATCCTCCTCAAGTGTATATATTAGCTTAGGGAATGCAGGGGTTATATATATACCCTTTTCGTTTTTAACCCCTTTAATTCTCTGTCGAAGCATCTCCTCAATAACCATTGCAAGGTCATCTCTAAGTCTGCCCTCGGGCACCTCATCAAGATACATAAATACTGTTACAAAAGGAGCCTGTCCATTAGTTGTCATCAGTGAAATAACCTGATACTGAATCATCTGGACTCCCTGCTTTATCTCATCTCTAACGCGAATTTCCGCTATTTCTTTTACTTTTTCGTCATCATAAGGTACTCCGGCTGCTGCAAGCTCCTCGGCAACCTTTCTTATATACTTTTGACGGCTGACATCTACATATGGTGCTAGATGAGCAAGTGAAATACTCTGTCCTCCGTACTGAGCTGATGCTATCTGTGCAATCGACTGAGTAGCAATATTACAAGCTGTTGCAAAAGACCTAGGCGTATCTATCATAGTCTCTGATATAACGGTTCCGTTACGAAGCATATCATCTAGGTTTACAAGACAACAATTGTGCATATGCTGTGCAAAATAGTCTGCATCATGGAAATGAATAAGACCCTTGTCATGAGCATCCACAATATCCTCTGGTAATAAAAATCTTCTGGTAATATCCTTAGAAACCTCACCAGCCATGTAATCTCTCTGTACAGAATTAACTGTAGGATTCTTGTTGGAGTTTTCCTGCTTTACCTCCTCGTTGTTACACTCAATAAGACTCATGATTTGCTCATCAGTAGTATTGGTTGTACGAACTAGTGCTCTTTTATATCTGTATGTGATATAGTTACGTGCCATCTTGTAGGCCTTGAGTGCCATGAGCTCATTCTCTACAAGATCCTGAATCTCCTCCACTCCCATTGCTCTGTTCATAGAATCACAGGTATTACGGACACTGTCCGCCACAATCTTAACCTGATCCTGACTAATTCTATCAACCAAGGGCACACTCTCATTTGCCTTTTGTATAGCAGCTATAATCTTGGTTATATCGAAATCTACTTCTGCACCACTTCGTTTGATGATTTTCATTATTTTTCTCCTAATGTTGAATAAAAGACTAAGGTATCTTTATTTTTATCACACCCTTATCTTCTCTCTATCACATACATTTACTTTACAATACGCTTGAAAATTATCCTACTAGATGTTGTGGTAAGAGTCAATATCAAATACTATATAAAATGTTTTTTAGCATTTTTCACAAAAATAAAAGGGAGACCCAACGTCTCCCTTAGCTTTATTCATTTGCTATTATAAATTTTAAACAAAACATATATATCCAGCTAAATCGTACCCTTAGTAGATAAAACGCCCTCGATTCTAGGATCAAGCTGAGTAGCCATATCTAAAGCCTTGGCGAATGATTTGAACATAGCCTCCATCATATGATGATCATTATCCCCATACATAACCTTGATGTGCAAATTCATACCAGCTGTATAGCTAAGCGCATAAAAGAATTCCTTCGCCATCTGAACATTCATATCTCCAACCATATCAGACTTGAAGGGTGCATCATATACAAAATATGGTCTTCCGGATAAATCAATCGCACACATAACCAAGCTCTCATCCATTGGAAGAATAAAGGAACCATAACGCTTGATCCCTGCCTTATCTCCGACAGCTTCCTTGATAGCCTGTCCCAAAACGATTCCACAGTCTTCTATTGTATGATGATCATCTACCTTTAAATCACCCTTACAGCTCAGTTCAAGATCAAATAATCCATGTCTGGTAAAACCATCCAGCATATGGTCAAAAAAACCAACACCTGAATCAATTTTAGCCTCGCCTTTTCCATCAATATTAAGCTTTATTTTGATGCTTGTCTCCTTTGTGTCTCTGGAAACCTCACTAATTCTCATATATAATCTCCTGTACTAACCGCCTATTCTAGAGTGGAAGCCTGCTCCATGAACTCCAGAATTGCTAAGCTCTGATGCTGAAACATTCTTTAAATCATTGAGTAGAGTCTGCAATCTTGTCTCAGCACTGACATCATCATAATCATCTAATAGAGAAATCGCGTCATCCACTACGCTCAAAACATAGTGACCTACATCATACTTCTGAAGCTCCTTAAGCTTTTCAACCGCCTCTTTTCTCTTGAAATTAGAAATGTCATCAATTGCATATAAAATACGCACCGAAATATCACTCTCCGAAATAGGAAGAGTTGAAAACTTCTGAGTAGAGGCAAGCTTTTTGTTAAGATAGTCAACTGTTCGCTCCATCATTGCAACAGCTCCTATCTCATCACCCTGCTTAAGCTTGGCTAGAACTGTTCTGATACGACCAGATACCTCTTCCTCCACCTGATAATTAAGCACTTCTTCTATCAGCTTCTGTGCCTGCTTAACATTTCCTGTCTTCATATCCATGAGAATTTTCATTACACGCTTAAAAAGCTCATCCTCTTCCATTGGAAGCACACCAAGCCTCTTAAACACTCGTTCTATTCTCTCGCTAAGGTACTGTGGATCAAAGGGCTTGACAATATAATCCATAATACCAAGCTTTTGACCCTCGACAACAGTATATTTGTCTTTTTTTGCCGTAAGAAAGATAACTGGCAAGGTGACAAGTCTTGACATATTTTTATTGTCACCATTTCCTAGTGCTCTAATCTCCTTAAGTGTCTCAATACCGTCCATTACCGGCATCTCAACGTCCAAAAGAATCAAATCAGGAATATCCTTGTACAGATACTGAAGTGCTCTTCTACCGGATATCATCGGTATCACATCATATTTAGCTTTAAGTTCCTGCTCGATGGTTGCCAGATTAACTGTATTATCATCAATTGCTAATATTTTTAGTTTATCCATATTTCTCTACTACCTATATATTATTTACTAACTCTCTCGCTATATTTTCAGCTGTTTCATCATCATACATTTTGAGTTTGTCATGTATCTGATTGAGTGCTTCCCTAATTTTCTCTTCCATATTAATTGAAAGAAGATTTTCTGTCAACTCTAGTGCCTGTTTTGACTCAAAGTCCTCTATAAGGTGAAGCACCTTTTCCAAATCCGGCTTAATCTGATCCGTCGATACAATATCGCCTGATGCCACCTCTATAACCTTGATTTTTCCTTGTTCAACAAGAACTCTCTCAACCTCTCTTAGAATAAATCTATATTCATTGATTAGATGATTAACATCTGATTGAATGAAGTCATACTCGCCATCCTTTGTCGCAAACTCATGCTTCTTGCATAACTCAGAGAAGTCTGTCGCTCCAATATTGGCTGACGCACTCTTGAGACCGTGAACTTCTATCTCATAATTCTTGTAATCCTCTTCACTTGCAAGTCTCGTTATTAGATCCTGCTTTTCCTTACCATCCATATGATAAAGTTCAAGGATTTCCAGATAGCTATCTATTCCTCCTGAATGGAGTGATAATGCCTTATCTATATCTATTCCCGACATAAATAGCTCTGCCTTCGAAGCCTTCTTCATCTGGAACTGAGCTTCCTCTGTCTCCTCAAAAGGCTTTCTAAGAGATTCAGGTATCCACTTGACCAGTAAGTCTCTTAATTCAGTATTCTCGATAGGCTTTGCAATGAAATCCTGGAATCCACTGTCTATAAATCTCTGTTTAGCACCATTATAAGCATTTGCTGACAGTGCTATAATAACTGGAGCCTTACCATTTTCACCACATTCTGACCTGATACGCTGTGTTGCCTCAACACCATCCATCTCTGGCATCATGTGATCCATGAAAATAATGTCGTATTTCTTGGACATTACCATATCAATTGCTTGAGCTCCACTCTTAGCCTCATCAATATCAAACTGATACGGTGACAATGCCCCAACCGCAACCTTGATATTAATCTTGTTGTCATCAACAACCAATATCTTGTATCCAGGAACGATAAATGCTCTTTGAATCTTATCCGTAAACTCTTGCTTTTTAATGGGAGCTGCTTGTATCGTTCTAATATCTGCAATCTTTTGAGGGAAGGAAATCTTGCAAACTGTTCCTTCACCCTTGGTAGATTCAATGCGAACACTACCGTTCATGACGTCTACAAATCTCTTGGAAATAGCTATACCCAAGCCAATTCCTTCCATTCCCTTGTCATTTACCTCATCACGACGGGTAAAGTCATCGAACTGCTTATTTATCTCATCCTCATCAAATCCCTCACCTGTATCCTCAAAGACCATCTTGATAATACATATTTCTTTATCAATACGCTTATGCGATACAGACAGTTTTACATAACCCTTCTCTGTAAACTTCATGCCAAATGTCATAAAGTTGGTAATCAATTGTCTTATTCTAGCTTCATCTCCAATCAGCTTGCAAGGTAATTCAGGTGAAATATCACTCTTTAGCTGCAGGCCAACAGCCGATGCGTTAATCTTGCCCAAATGAAGCATCTCACTTAGCATCTGCTCTGTTGAGTACTCCACTCTATCTAGCTTCATCTTTCCTGACTCTACCTGCGAGAGATCCAAAATATCATTAATAATAGCTAGTAGGTTGATTGATGCGTTCTTGATATCAATCGCGAAATCACCAACCTTTCGTCCCATACTCTCTTCGATAATGAGCTCTGAAAGACCAACAATAGCGTTCATCGGAGTTCTAATTTCATGCGACACATTCGCCAAGAAATCACTCTTCGCCAGGTTTGCCTCCTCCGCTCTCTGCTGAGCTGCTCTAGCCTCTTCCTCAGCTTTTTCTGCTCGCTTAAGTCCCTCGTCAATCTCAAGCATGTATTCATAAATAACGGTACTATCCGTTATTACAATGACATAACCCTTTATATCACCCGTTGAATCAACTATCGGTTCCTTTCTAACATCATAATGCTTGTCATCATAATTGATATCTGTTACATCAAAATCTTCAAAGAACTCAAGCGGGATCTTTCTTATTCTCTTTGCATTTTTTCCAATATACTTTTCCTCTAAACCATCAAATATATCGGCAGCAACCTTGTTAAAGCCTATAAGAACTCCTGTCGTTCCAATTACCAGAACACCTTCTGTCAAAGAATCAAGTGACTTGTATAAAATAGTTTTTTCAATGTTATTGGTGTTTTTTATCCAATAGTAAATCATTTGTATTCCAACAATGATCAACGCAATAATAGGAAGTGGATTATAAACACTAGGTTTTGCAATAGAATAAATTATTAAAAGCACCATCGCTACAAACAATACAGAAAATACAATAAGTGCCTTTTGTTTACTCTTTTTATTGCTCTCAGCTATTAAATATTTAACAAATATAACAATTAAAACTATAGCTGGAACCAACTCACACCCAATTACAAAAAATGGAAATAAAACTCCATATTCATAGCTTAGGACGCTTGTTCCTAACAATCTGTTTATGTAGGGATTCTTGAACATTAGCTGATGTAACGGATTTGACACCGCAATACCAGCCATAATCACGCCATAAATATATATATATACTCTGAACCATTTATATGTTGCAATCTGTAGAAAGCTACAATAAAACGAACACATAAAAAACCCAGCGAAGGCAAGTGCCCCAAATTCCACTACCCTTGCCATAAGCATAGTTTCACTAGACGCCCCCATGAGCTCCAGTCCATATGCAAGATTAATTGCTGCAAGACATATGTAATACGTAATAGCTGTCGATCTACTCTCAGATATCCTTCCATTGGAAATAATTCTAAGAACAACAATAGCTCCAAATGATACAATTAGTTGTAATATAATCAAAAAAACCACTGTAAACTCTCCCCTAACGTTTCCATCAACGCATAAAAATACAGAATTGATTATACTACAAAACTATACCTATTTTCAATATCTTTAAATATTTTATTGTTATTTGATTAGCTATCTGTCCCATTATTTTTTACCTCAACAACTTCAAATTTAATCTTTCTTAAGATATTTTGCATTCACATATTTTGTAGCACGTGCTTGCCCTAACTTAACAACAGATCCTGTCTTAACCATTTTACCTAGTACAGATTCAACTGTTGTTGGACTTACATCTTGCAAAATATCACATAT
>JAZRXQ010000093.1:0-5129 GCA_045600305.1 Lachnospiraceae bacterium | reverse complement strand
TAGAAGCTGGTAAATCTTTCTGGTCGAGCATACGATAGAGCTGTTCATCTGCCACAGAACACTCACCAAGCTCTGAAAGAATCTGACCATAAAGCTTAGCCTCCACCTCACTGTCAGCAGAAGGGGCATTGTTCATCTGCTCTAAAAATTCTTCAGGAGTAAGCTCCTGCCATTTTGAGCTGTTATCACTTCTAAGAAAATCTTCAAATTGCTCAGGAGCTTTTGCAGTCTGCTGTATAGCAGTAAAGCATTCCATCTGATAGGCAGCATTTATCTGAGCAGTTATAGAGCTTCCATTATTTATTCTGTCAACCCCACCAAAGTCATCATCCACCTTGTAGTCCATAGAGCTCTTTTTACTAGAACGAACTGCAGAGAGGAGCTTTCCCATGGTTATATCACTTCCCTGAGCTACAATAGCACCTATTGCAGCACCATCTGATGCCTCAACCTGATTGATAAGTCTGTATATACCTATAAAGGCTTCTCTTTCCTCAGGAGATATCTGATTTCTAGCGTCGAGCTTATATAGATATTCTGCATATTTTACATCTTCCCTGTCAGCTCCGATTTCCTTGGATATTTCGCTGGCCTTTTTATTAAGCTCATCGATGCTCATATTGAGGGGATTGATACCCTCCTTTATCATTTCCCTGACAGTTGCTGGCTTTAGGCTCTCAAAGGCTCTCTGTACAGAAAGATCTGCCTGCTTCATCTGAGTAACGGATGTAGTATTTATTTCTAATCTATTATAAGCAAGTATTCTGACTGCACGTTCATTGGAAGAGCTTTTTTCCATACCAATATCATCTAAGATATCATCCACATTCTGAAAAGCTTTTTTTATACTATCACCAAGATCC
Organism: Lachnospiraceae bacterium; assembly: GCA_045600305.1. GTDB lineage: Bacteria > Bacillota > Clostridia > Lachnospirales > Lachnospiraceae > JAZRXQ01. Next base: position 4,266 of record JAZRXQ010000093.1, on the reverse strand, counting down.
TTTCTTACCTCGGTCTGCATGGTTTCATAAGCCTCACCTGCGGTATTCATTTTTGCCCTTAAGGACTGTCCTGCGTCATGGAGGGACTGAATTGTATCGCCCCTATCGGGACTTCCGAGAGCATATGCAGGAAGTGTTTTTAAGCTATCAGCGATTTCTATAACATGGGAGAAAAGTCTGGCGGAGTCGTCGAGCTTGGCTGCAAAATTTGCCTGCTCCGTTTCATTTGAATCCATATCCCCACTAAGCAAATCCTTATAATAAGCATTCTCTTGAGCCTTAAGGTCTTCGACAAGCTTTTCCATAGGACGAATATCTACATCTATGCCACTCTTTATGAGCTTAAGATTAGTCTCTGTGGTCATAAGCAGTCTAGCCTCTTCTATCATACGTCTGGCTTTTATGATAGAAAGACCGTTTTCTGTATAATCTCCATTTAACTTTGAACCGTTAGTGCCTAGTTCCGTCAAATTTCGAGCTTCTCTTAGATTCTCAATATTAAGAGGCAAGCCTTGATCTATGATATATGCTAAATCCTCGTCCGTAGCATTAGCTAAAACGTCTTTTGCATTTTGAGCAAGGGATTTTGCACTATATTCTTCTATAACTGAAGCTTCAGACACACTTCCACTATTTGCTAATTCATCAACTGAATTAGATATGTATTTTGATAATTCTTCCGCACTTATTGGAAAGTTGAGGTTATTTAGCGCGTTACTATATCTTATGTTTTCTGCTGTAATATTGATGTCATTTGCACTCATCCATAGTGCAGACTCTATATTTTCGCTATTTACCTCTAATCCGGCAGCCTTTATCACATTGCTGACTGCTTCTACCATGGTCTGGTCGTTTTTCACACTATCGTCAACAGGTGCAACGTATGCGCTCGCGCCATTGTGCGCAGCATTGTAAATATTTGCCGCAGTAGGCTCGAGATTATTGGCAAGAAGATACTTTATTGAACCAGGAGTAAGCTCCGATATGCTTTGCAGCTGATTTAGATTATTTTCAAATTGGTCAAGGTTATTCTCTGTAAGAGGCAAGTCATTTTCCATTAACTGGCTTTTGAATTGCTCCATCGCAGCTACTGTTACGCCCATTTCTTCGAGCTGAGATTTACTCAAGTCAGAGGTATAATAAGAAGTATCAGCACCTGCTTTTGTCAATTCAGCCTGGATTTTGTCGGTTACAGTAACTACGGTTTTTATATCTGTATCACGAAGCGAGAAGCCCTCATCCTCGACTTTTTTGGCGTCCTCATCCGTGATGGTATTTGCACCTGTTACCATAGCATTTTTCATCTGAACAGCGTCAAGTCCAGCAGCCTGAGCCATAATGTCTTCTGCTGTTGCCTGACCCTTTTGCTTTTTGTCGTAGGTCACCTGTCTAAGGTAATCAGCAGGTGTTATTTTAGTCTCATCTATGTGTCCAGATTTACCCACAGAAATAGCATCTCCTCGATTAACCTGAGGATCCGCTACTACATGAGCTCCGCCAAACATACCTATTTTGTCGTTATCTATCTGATTAATGTGCATAAGCTGCCTCCGTATGCTTTTTCTGATAATAATATCGGCGGATTTGCCATTATTTGAAGTAGTCTGTTGATTTATGTGTGAGGCAGTAATAAAATAGAATATCATCCGTAATAATTCTTTACACAAACCTACTTTTGTAGTAGAATCGGGATTAATTAAAAAGGGGAGCTTGCAGACGGGCTGAGAGGAAGGTGTACCCTTCGACCCACAACCTGATTTGGATAATGCCAACGTAGGGATATCGAATGTGTAATTATACTAGAGGGACATCCTAATGTTGGATGTTCCTTTTTCTTTTGGAGGATTATGATGGAAGATAAGTTAGTAATTGGTGGACATGAATTTAGCTCTAGATTTATTTTAGGCTCGGGAAAATATTCATTAAAATTAATAGAAGCGGCGGTTAAGGACGCGGGTGCTGAGATAATCACACTTGCTGTACGTCGCGCTAATACCAAGGACCAGGAGAACATACTTGATTATATTCCGGAAGGAGTTACACTTTTACCTAATACATCTGGAGCGAGAACAGCAGAGGAAGCTGTTAGAATAGCGCGTCTTGCCAGAGAGTTGGGTTGTGGAGATTTTGTCAAAATCGAAATAATGCGTGACGCAAAATATCTTCTTCCTGATAATAATGAGACTATCAAAGCCACAGAGATGCTGGCCAAGGAAGGCTTTGTGGCAATGCCTTATATGTATCCTGATTTATATGCGGCAAGAGCCTTGGCTGATGCAGGAGCTGCAGCGATTATGCCACTAGCGGCACCGATTGGTTCAAATAAGGGACTTGCAACCAAAGAATTTATACAGATACTCATAGACGAAATGGAGCTTCCGATTATAGTGGATGCTGGAATTGGACGTCCCTCTCAGGCCTGTGAGGCGATGGAGATGGGTGCAGCCGCAATTATGGCAAATACTGCACTTGCTACTGCAGGAGACCTTCCGATGATGGCTTCAGCATTTAAAAAGGCAATCGAAGCAGGTAGGCAGGCGTATTTTTCGGGCTTGGGTCGAGTACTTACACGTGGAGCCAGTGCTTCTGATCCGCTAACAGGTTTTTTACGTAACTAATTTTAGATATCTTAAGGGAGAGAATATGCACACAGCACTTACTATTGCAGGCTCTGATTGTAGTGGAGGAGCTGGCATTCAGGCTGATATCAAGACTATGATGGCTCATCACGTGTACGCTATGAGCGCAATAACAGCATTGACTGCACAAAATACCACAGGCGTGACAGGTATATTCGAGGTAACTTCAGAATTTCTCGAGAGCCAGCTAGATAGCATATTTACAGATATATATCCTGACGCAATCAAGACGGGTATGGTTTCATCCTCTGCACTTATAGAGGTAATAGCCCGTAAGCTTTTGCAGTACAACGCTAAAAATATAGTAGTAGATACAGTAATGGTAGCCACCTCAGGAGCTAGACTTATATCCGATGATGCTATAGAGACACTGAAAGCTAAGCTTATTCCCTTGGCGACACTGATTACTCCTAATATACCAGAAGCCGAGGTACTCTCTGATAGGAAAATTGCAACCAAAGAGGATATGATAGCTACTGCGCAGCTTATCAGTGAGACCTATGGCTGCAATGTATTATTAAAGGGTGGACATAGCATCAATGATGCCAATGACCTCTTGATAGAAAAAGGTATGGAGCCAGCATGGTTTACAGGTAAGAGAATAGATAATCCCAATACCCATGGCACAGGTTGTACACTATCTAGTGCCATTGCAGCGAATCTTGCAAAGGGCACATCCTTGTCAGAAGCAGTGAGACAAGCAAAAAACTATATATCAGGCGCGCTAAATGCTATGCTTGATTTAGGAAAAGGCTCTGGCCCCATGGATCATGCATTTAGTGTAGAGGGGACATACTGCGATTAGTACAAGTAGGGAACGTTATCATGGAAAATAATTATTTTGTTGACTCGGACAAGCTTTCACCCGAGGCATTAGAAAAAAAGCATAGAATAGAGACAGATAAAAGCTTTCGCACGAACCATATGAAATATCTACCAGATATGGAGCGTATTGACTCAGACATAATGGACAAGGTCATGTCTCAGATGAGGGACTACAATCCAGATTCCTACACGGCAGCAGATGTTAGAAGGGCTTTGGAGCATGAGGTCTGCACTATAGATGATTTTAAGGCACTATTATCTCCGGCGGCAGAACCCTACTTAGAGCAGATGGCCGAAAAAGCACGTGTAGAGACAAGCAAGCATTTTGGCAACACTGTTTATATATTTACACCTATTTATATCGCAAATTATTGTGAAAATTATTGCGTTTATTGTGGTTTTAACTGCTATAATGAAATCCGTCGAATGAAGCTTTCTATGGAACAGATTGAGCATGAGATGAAAATAATAGCTGATAGTGGCATGGAAGAGATTCTCATACTTACTGGAGAGAGTCGTGCACAGAGCGATGTAAAATATATCGGCGAGGCATGCAAGCTCGCGAGAAAATATTTCCGAATGGTAGGCTTAGAGGTCTATCCGATGAACACAGACGAGTACAAGTATTTGAGAGACTGTGGCGCGGATTATGTAACAGTATTCCAGGAGACCTATGATTCTGATAAGTACGAGACACTTCATCTCATGGGACATAAGAGAGTATGGCCTTATAGATTTGAAGCTCAGGAGCGTGCATTAATGGGTGGCATGAGAGGGGTGGCATTTTCAGCACTACTCGGTC
>JAZRXQ010000092.1:0-12607 GCA_045600305.1 Lachnospiraceae bacterium | reverse complement strand
ACATCAAAAACAGATGCGCCAAATCTCTTTGATGCATCTGTTATATCACCTATCACAACATCTATTTTGTCTTGTAAGTCATTAAGAGCTACACTTCTACTCGCCATATCAGCGCTCTCTGGCTGGATTTCTAGCGCAGTAAAGTGCTCTCCGTTTGATTTTGCCTCAAGTAATATGGGGATTATTCCCGTTCCAGTTCCCAGATCTATCGCACTCTCTCCTTCTTTTACTGCGGCAAACCCGCTTAATAGCACCGCATCCATGCCAAAGCAAAATCGCGACGGATCCTGAATAATCTTATATCCATTGCGCTCTAAATCATCTATTCTCTCTCCGGGTTTGAGACTTATCTCCATCCTAGTCTACCTTTGATTTGTCTTGAGGTTTATCCTCTAATTCTCTAAGCTCCTTGAGCTCCTGAGCAGAGGGCTTGTTGTCATTGTAATTTCTCTTGCGTGGTCTGAATTTGAGCTCACTTATATCATAATCTCTTACTTCCTTGGAGTCCCCTACATCAACTGCTAGCTTGACACGCTGTCTAAGGACATTTACGGAGATAACTTCTCCCTTAGTTCCATCATGAGCGGTTACTTTGTCTCCTACCGAGGGAAGCTTACTATTCAAGTACTCATATGCTTCTTCCTCATTTTTTAGACAGCACATAAGTCTTCCACAGGTTCCTGAAATCTTAGTAGGATTAAGCGATAAGTTTTGCTCTTTTGCCATCTTGATTGAAACAGGTGCAAAATCTGATAAAAATGTGCAACAACACAACTCTCTACCACAAATTCCTAACCCACCTAAAATCTTGGTCTCATCCCTTACGCCTATCTGGCGAAGTTCTATTCTTGTTCTAAATACTGATGCGAGATCCTTTACTAGCTCTCTAAAATCTACTCTACCATCTGCCGTAAAGTAAAATAGCAGCTTATTTCCATCAAATGCATACTCAGCGGCAACAAGCTTCATCTCCAGATCATGCTTTTCTATCTTTTCCTGACAAATAACGTATGCTTCCTTTTCTCGCTCTTTATTATTTCTGATTACCTCATCGTCTTCAAAGGTTGCTTTTCTAAGAACTGGTCTAAGGGGCTGCGTTACCTTTTCCTCATCCATGTCTCTAGGTGGTATTACTATTGTTCCGTACTCCACCCCTTTGGCTGTCTCTACAATCGCATGACTTCCAGCGGGAAGGTCCAGCTCTCCAGGTGAGAAATAATACACCTTTCCGCCGTTGCGAAACTTGAGTCCTACTATCTTAACCATCTTTTTCTCCTTTATTTACATGCACAATCCACACCGTGGCGCGTGCCATCACTTATTTCTTTTTACCCTAAACCTGCTCACTCGGCCAAATTCAACAACAAAAGCTCTATTGTCATCTCATAATTTACGTTGCTATTTAGCCTCTTAACAGCCAACTCTATGCTTTCAAGGTTTTTCTTGATGCTGTTGTAACTGCTTCTGTCTGCTCGACGCTTTATATCATATATCTGGTCCTGAAATATTAGTTTAGACGAATCTACTATTGTCTTATAAACTAGCACATCTCTATACCACATAAGCATTATATCCAAAAAATCCTTGATATCATTTTTGAAATCTACGGTCTTTTTTACCGTTGCCATAACGCTTGGCATATCCAGCTCATGTATTTTTTTTAAGGTCTCTATTGCACATTCTCTAATTTCATTAAATCTCTCAGATGTCGCGAGATTAACTGCTCTTCCAACAGCTCCCATAGAAAATGCTGCTGCTTCTTTTGCCCTATAATCCACAATTTTATATTTTTTTACAAGATAATCCACTATGAGTTCCTGTGCAACAGGCTTGAGTTCTAATCGAACACACCTAGATAAAATTGTCTGTAAAAAACCATATGCGTTGGTTGTTAAAAGCATTATAATCGCATATTCCGGTGGTTCTTCTATAGTTTTTAAAAGCGCATTTTGCGCCTGAACATTCATTTTTTCCGCCTCATCAACAATATATATTTTATATTTTCCTTGATAAGGCTTTGTTACAATATCAACATTTATCTGTGATCTTATGTCATCAACACTTATAGTTGCTGGCTTTTCATGTGTCACATATATGATATCTGGATGAGCATCGGTCTCCGCCTGTCTGCAGCTGTGACAATTGTGACACGCTCTCCCAGGTAAGTCTCCCTCGCATTGCAGCATCTGTGCAAAAGCCTTGGCAAACAATATCTTTCCACTGCCAAGTGCCCCATCCAGTATGTATGCATGAGATACTTTTTTAGAGCTGATGGCTCTTTTCATATGCTCTTTTATCTGATCATTTCCTATAATCTCGTTAAAATCTGCCATCGTCTCTACGTTTCTACAGAATTAAGTGAGGATATCCAACAACAATCCCTCAATCTCTCCGATTTTTCCCAAAATATCTATTTGCTTCTGCTCGTCCTCTACTAGTAGCTGTGCTACCTCATCGAGCTTCTCATCTACAAGTCTGATTATTCCGTACACTCTATGCCTTCCTCTTCTATCGAGAAAATTCTCTCTGGAAAACTTATGTGAACGATTGACCACTTCATTTAAAAAGTCCTTAATTAACCCACGATACTTCTTCATTTCGCGAATATCCATATGTCTGGCTATGAGATTACCCTGGACATTGATATCCTTGAGCATGCTATCTAGCTTATTTGCTAAATCCGCGTCCTGAATCATACTATTAAGCGTAAATTTGAACGCATCATCTCCAGTATTGGTCTGATTTACCGTGGTTGTTTGATTTATTTGTGTAGTTTGATTTATCCTAATGTTGTCCATCAATAATCTGCCTTATATATGCTTTAACGGCTAAAACCGTCGCTTCCAAATCAATGTTTTCAAACTCCGTCTCTATTTTTGCCGCTTCGAGCTTTTCATCGGAAAAATCCTCTTGATCTCCTAGAAATCGTCTGCACATTTCCGCGTACTTAGGCTGGGGCTGAACCTTTTCTCTAGCCAGAGCTCTTGTCAGTCTCTCCCCATCATCAACGGTAATATATATAGGAATTACCGTGTCTTTTCCGTAGTATTTTACCAATCCAAGATATCCTTCTAGGGTAGAAATTACAATGTAATCTGACTCATCTACTACAACATTCTCGTCAACAAATGTAAAATACGACCATACACCGTGAATTGTATTATAATCTCTTCTCTCAATAATACGATTATTATTTTCTAGCTCAGCTAACTGTTCTTTTGTAAAAAAATAGTATTCAACACCCTCTGTTTCGCCTTCTCGCATAGGACGTGTGGTTCCGGTTACTATTTGACGTAGTCCCATTGATTCGTCTGCGATTATCCTATTGTATATGGTATCTTTACCTGTTGAACTCTTGCCTATCAGTGCGAATATGTATGCCATAGTGGCTCTCCATCTTATAGTTTTTGCAAACTCTTATTATATCCTAGGTATCTCATTTGCGCAACTACTACAAATACTTTCCTAGCTCCGCCATCCAATCGCCAATAAACACCTCTCCAGCCTTCTGTGCCTCCCATATTGGCGAAAAGGCTCCTACTATCATCCTAATAACGTTCTCCCAGGGCACTAGCTCCTTCTTTTTTTTCTTTTGGTAAGAAACCCATCTTTTTTTCATATGACTCGATGATGTATAATTCTTTACAATCTCAAATCTCTCATCATCAAAAATGACATTCTCACTTTCCATCATTTCAAACAATGATTTTTGGAGATGTCTCGCGTCAAATTCCATAGTCTTTAAGGTCTGGTATATGCTCTCAAAACAACCCATGTCTGTCACAAAATCTAGATCTCTAAGAATTACCACAAGATTCGACGCAATCCTACTAGATGCCGGATAAATATTTATTTTAAATTTATCTTTTGGGTCGATCGGATCGGATATCTCTATTTTTTCTGGTCTAAGTATCTGTGTACCTGCGGCTACATACACGCAAAAAGGTACCATGAGATCTCCTAAACTTCCCTGTATATTGATTTTTAACCTATCTCCATCATTTTCAGTTTGCCAGCTAAAATCTACAGATGTGTTCTCTACGTACTTAACAGCATTTTTTAACACGTATGTAAAGCTTGCTCTGTCAAATGTTTCATCCGGATTTAATATATAGTGATATTTTAAAACCGTATTTCCTGTCCTTATTCCGAAATCAACATCTGAGATTATAGCACCTGGATTAATACATAATAGTCTACTAGAAAACTTACTTTCTGAAATTAGTCTTGCAAATTCTAATAGAACAAATCTCGAAAGCACCTTCTCTAGCGGAACCTTTTTTTCTTGTGATACCGCTCTTACGTCAGATTCATCAACAGTTTTACGATTCATCTAGAGCCACACTCCTATTCTGTTCATAACCTTGTCATAAACTCTTCGCTCCTTGGCATACCTTAGAAGCTTCATTTTATCTTGGTTTTCCTCTACAATATAAGACTTGAGACCTTGCTTAACAACTTCTCTGTCCATATGCTCTTCGTACTTTAGCACTTCACAGACCAGTCTCTCTTTATCGTATATTTTCATTCTACCTCCGCCAAAATCAACCTCTTCTACGCCGAGAGTGAGGGCTTTTGCGTCAGTATAATATGGATGAACAAAGGGATAATCCAGCTTAAATCTGCTCTTAGAAGTGTTGCGATCTACTGCTATTTGGTATTCATATGGCTTTGTCTTGATGTACCCATACACATATAAGGCACTCTCCATTGTGAGAATTCCATCCTTGCCAAACATTCTGTATATGATGGTATCCTCGTTTGCACCATCATTTACAAGGCAATAATGCCCGTTTCTAATTCGTCTAAGTAGCCCATCATCTACAAATTGCTGTACTCTTCTATGATCTAGCCCTAGAGCTACAAATTCTGCTGCCTTTACAATACCACCATTTTTTTGAACATAGTCTGAAATAAGTCTCTCGTCATTTTTATATTGTTCTTCTCTAGTCATATATACACCTCTCTGGGAAATTCTATTGTTTATTATACTCAAAAATACAATTTTTACAACCTCTATATCCTTTAAGAGGTCAATTATTATATTTTGTCTGTTTTTTCTTTAAAAATGTCTTGATTTTGTCTTATCAATGTCCTATCATCTAAAACAGACAGATAATTATGTCTGTAATTTTATTTCAGACATTATTAAAAGGAGATTTCACAATGGATGAGCTTTCAAGTCTCAGAAAAGGTCCCTCTAGGGCTGAGTGTGAAAAACAAATCCGACGTATACTTATTACCGAGATTCTACAAAATGGTTCTAATCAGCATTTTAAGAAAGCGGCGGATTTCATAAAGTATTTTGAATCGCTCTATCCTGCCTCTGACAGCTTGAGCAAACAAGTTCAGCGTGCAGTCAAGTCTATGAATATGCCCAAGGATGAAGCCGGCTTTTTCATCATTGACCGTACACCTGAGCAGATCAAGCAAGACAACATCTTGACCGAAATACTTACAACAAGTCATGCCACAACTGTAGATATCTCTAGTTGTCAACCGTTTTTTGTTCAAATGGATGAAATCCACGTTGCATATACTATGCATCTAATTGAACAATCCGGTTCCTTTGCAGACAAGTATACCACTATGCTTCCCACGAAGAACGGTATTCTCTTCCTTACTGAATCTCCTGCCAAATTGGCGCAGGTTATTGACCGTTTGGCAGGCCACTAGGTGGTATTTTAAAGGGGTCAGCTTAGCTGGCCCCTATTTCTATCTGCTTATTATATATTTACATATAGGATTTCCCTTTTCTGAAAATCTCTGTTCGTATTCTGTCATAATATTGCCTGCACACAATCTCTCATCATTATGTAGGTCATACGTGCATTCTTCAAGCTTCCATCCAGCAAGTGGTACCTCATCCACTGAAAAGTCAAATAGATCTCTATTATCTGTCTTAAATTCTATTTTTCCGTCAGCCTTAAGCACCTTGTTATATCTACGCAAAAATGTTTCGCTCGTAAGCCTTCTTTTGGCATGCCTTGCTTTTGGCCAGGGATCCGAAAAATTTAAATATATTCTATCTATTTCGCCTGGCGCAAACATCTGCTCTATGTACTCCGCGTTTCCACATATAAATAAGAGATTTTTAGGTGGATTTTCGTAATCTATTTTTTTTATTGCCTTGATCATTACGCTGGAGTAATACTCAATTCCAATGTAATTGATATCTGGATTCTCCATAGCAAGCTGATGAATAAATCTGCCCTTTCCACACCCTATTTCTATTCTAAGTGGAGCGTTTTTGTTTTCAAAGAGTTCTCCCCATTTTCCTTTGTGCTCCAACTCATCTTTTATGCAAAAATCACAGGCCTCTATTGCTTCGCGCGCCCCTGGAATATTCTTCAGTCTCATGTTTTCTCCTAAATTTGTTGCAAAATATAGTATTTCCTTGTTATAATGTAAAGGATTATGCACGTTTTTTCAACAGATATTTCTGCAATTGTATATATATTATGAGGTGAATATGAATTATATTAAGAGGATAACTAGTGCACTTTTAGTGCTCATGCTTACTATCGCCATAGGTGAAAGTACCTTTGCGGCGGCTAAATGGCCCACCCCACCCAATACAAATTCTGTTTCAGTTGTTGTCATGGATATCACAACAGGAACCGTTTTGTATGAGAAAAATGCTGATGAGACACATTATCCAGCTTCTATTACCAAGATAATGACTGGTCTTTTGGCTGTAGAAAATTGCTCTCTGGACGAAATTGTTACTTTTTCATCAGATGCAGTTTACAAAAACGAGGGAGATACATCTCATATCAGTCGAGATGTAGGTGAAAAAATGACTATGGAGCAGACGCTCTACGGAATGATGCTCGAATCTGCAAATGAATGTGCTTGGGCTATTGGCGAACACATTTCTGGCACTATTGATGAGTTTTCAAAGCTCATGAACAAGCGTGCTGAGGAGCTGGGCTGCACCAACACACATTTCCACAACCCCAATGGTCTGCCCGATGATCAGCATTGGACTAGCGCAAGGGATATGGCACTTATCTCGGCGGCTGCATATAATAATGAAGCTTTTAGAGTAATCGTAGGCTCAAAATCCTACACTATTCCAAAGACAAACAAACACCCCGACGATGAGACATATCTACATAATCATCACAAAATGCTCTATCCTCACAAGGGAGATTCTTCTTATTTATATGATTATTGTGTTGGTGGAAAAACGGGTTACACATCAGTTGCTAACAACACCCTGGTAACTTATGCTCTCAAGGATGATATGCCTATCGTGGTTGTTGTTATGAACGCTCTTACGCCTTCGCATTACACTGATACAAGAACACTTTGTGATTGGGTTTTTGATAATTTTAAGCTGATTAATATATCTGATAAGGAAGGACATGCAAGTAAGGTTTACGGGCTCACTGAGAGAGAGCCCTTCGCCTCCATCAATCAGAATGCTTGTATACTAGTTCCCTCAAATGTTGAGTTTACCGACCTTGAAAAGGTTATTGAACCTGGGGAAGCCGAAAATATCCTAGGAACGCTCACTTATTATTACGATGGAAAAATTGCGGGAAGTGCTGATGTATATATGGCGGATGCCTCTGAGGTAAACTATGATTTCTCTGAAAAGGAAATCGATCCAAATGATGCTGAGGCTTTGATCATTCCTGAGACTACTATTGAGGAGGATGACACCCCTAAGGAGCCCATTAAAATACAGATTACGCCGAAAACTATTCTTATTGGTCTCGGTATAATTGCCGCCTTGGGTCTCCTAGGCTTTCTAATTTACTGGCTGGCGTCTCACGCATATATCATTCGTCAAAAGATTGCTATCCGCAAAACACGCCATAATGAGCGCAAAAAATACCACACTATTAGAAATGGTATCTATAGTTCTAAAGGACCTAAGGTTACAGACAAGAAAAAACAAAAGCTTCATTTCTAGAAATATAAGAAGCTCCCGCCATTAAGGTTCGGGAGTTTTTCTTTTGTCAAAAAGTATATGTTTTGAAACATTTAGTCTCAAAATCTATGCATAAAAAAAACACCATCCTCAAGGCGTCTAAGTCCTCAAAAATAGTGCTTCTAGTGCGCCTCCAGGGGTTCGAACCCTGGACACCCTGATTAAGAGTCAGGTGCTCTACCAACTGAGCTAGAGGCGCTTTTATTGGGTGCGCTGTTCAACGCAAGAAGTATATTATCACAGAGTAAAAAGGAATGCAAGCACTTTTTTTATTTTTTTGATATTTTTTTCGCAATAACCCAGCTCAAAGACAGCCACCTCAAAAATCGTAGATTTTTTCGGTGTTGGCTGTCGCCATTTTATAATGACCTAGCTCAAAGACGGTCACCTCAAAAATCGTAGATTTTTTCGGTGTTGGCTGTCGCCAAATAAAAAGAGACTGTCGCAGTTTTTCAAATAAATTTGAAACTGCGACAATCTCTTTTTATTTTTCTTTGAGCTAGGCCATGTTTGCGAACAGTGCTGCTATTTCGTCGGGGCTCATTTTCTTGTTTGGATCTGATAAATCAGGCATGGGTGGCTTTTCTTCTTCAACCGGCTCAGGTTCAGGCTCTGCTGCTGGTGCCGCGTCTCCTCCCATATTTGCAAATAATGCCGCTATATCATCTGCACTCATCATCTTGTTAGGATCTGATAAGTCAGGCATTGGCGGTACTTCTTCCGCTACTGGCTCGGGTTCGGGTTCCGGCTCTGGCTCTGCCGCAGGTGCCGTATCTCCTCCCATATTTGCTAACAATGCTGCTATATCGTCTGGACTCATCATCTTATTAGGATCTGATAAGTCGGGCATGGGGGGTACTTCTTCCGCTACTGGCTCGGGCTCAGGTTCCGGCTCTGATGCAGGCTCTGGCTCTGCCGCAGGCGTCTCATCTCCTCCCATATTTGCCAGTAACGCTGCTATATCATCTGGACTCATCATCTTGTTTGGATCTGATAAGTCGGGCATAGGCGGTACTTCCTCCGCCACAGGTTCTGGCTCCGGCTCTGATACGGGTTCAGGTTCGGGCTCTGGTTCCGCTATAGGCTCTAGTTCAGGTTCAACTGCTACTTCAGACTCAATTTCAGGTTCTGCAACCATATCCGCTAAATCATTAAGCTCCCCTATAGGATCCTCCACTGTCTCCTCAGGCTCCATATCAATTCCTATATCGGGCAGATTTCCTAAGTCAATATCCATTGCTCCAGCCAGATCCTCTGCACTTTCGACAGATATATCTTCTAACGTAGGCTCAGGAAGTGGCTCCTCAAAGCTAAACTCTGGCTCCGTTAAGGGCTCTAATTCAGGTGCCGGTGTTGGAGCTGCTGCTACAGGCATTGGAGCAGGCGCAGGCATAGGTGCTTGCGCGTACTGTATCATTGGCATAGAAGCACCTGCCATCTGACACTGAGATGCTGACAAGGCGGTAAGTCTATTTTCTGCCTCTAGAATATCATTGCGTAACGAAAGCTCCATCTCTCTAAGATGCTGAGCTATCTCCTGCTGTTTAGCGATAATCTTGTCATTTGCCTCTGTCGAATTCTTGTCGAAAGCATCTGACAATGATGTAGACATCTCATTTACTTTATCTTCCAAATTAAACACAAGTTCCAGCAACTTGTCATTTGAATTCATGAGTGCGTCAGTATTTTCTTTATTTCTGCTAATTGTAACCTTTGCTGTCGCCTTCTGTGATGCAATAATCTGACTCATTGCAGCCTTCATATTATCATCTACTGTAATAATCTGATTCTGCAGCTCATCACAATACTTCCTTATAAGAAGGTATGACGCCTTTTCAGATTTTAGGACATCCGCAAATGTCTCCTCACTGTGAGCCTTATCTGCCTCGTGAGATTTCATTAATGCGTTGATTGAAGCGTATGCACAGGCAACTGCTCCTATTCCTACAACTGCAGCTCCCACTATGAGAAATACACTCTCATCCATCTTTGCATAAAGACCGATGAGTACGATTTCTAATACCAAAAGTGCTGCTGCTCCAGCTCCGGCACCGATTATAGTGCCTTTGTACTTGTCAGTGTTCATAAACTGATCCTCCAAAAATGAGAATGTTCGCTCGCCACACATAAATCCTGTATGAGGCGTATTTGCATAATTACAATAATTATAGGCTTTCGTTATTCACGTGTCTATACTTTTTATCGAAAAAAACAAAAATATCAATAGTATTTTCTTCAAATTAGTGAAAAATCACCTTTATTTTGTGATATATTGTACTTAGAATACTATGAAAAAGGGGGTTTTGATGTGAACAACCTGGTATTTTGCCTCAATGCTACTATTCCAATTTTTTTACTTATGATATTGGGGTATGTATTTAAGAAATTAAAACTATTGCCAGAACCTGTCTCAAAAGGCTTCAACAGTTTTGTTTTTAAGGTTTCGTTGCCAGTTTTGGTATTTCAAGATTTAGCTGATGAAGATATCCGCCTGCTATGGGATGGAAAATTTGTATTATATTGTTTTCTACTGACAGTCGTAAGCATTGCTATCGTGTTTGGAATATCCTTACTTTTCAAAAATAAGGATTCACAAGCAGAGTTTATACAGAGCTCATATAGATCTAGTGCCGCGCTACTGGGCGTAGGAATTATTCAAAACATCTATGGAAGTGCTGGTGCCGCAAGCCTGATGATTATCGGTGCAGTACCTCTCTACAACATATTTGCTGTACTGATACTTGCTATTCTCAAACCCGGTAACACTAAGGGTAAGCTAAGCAAAAAAACCATTCTATCCACACTTAAAGGTATTGTAACTAATCCTATTCTCATCGGTATTGTAGTGGGTATGATATTCTCATTTTTTAGAATACCCTTGCCTAAGATAATTGATAAAACTGTTGGATACGTGGCAGCGACCGCTACACCACTTGGACTTATTGCTCTCGGAGCCAGCTTTGAGATCAAATCTGCACTAAATAAAGCAAAGCCAGCTATTATCGCTACTATCCTTAAGCTTGTAGCCTTTTGTGCGATGTTTTTACCTCTGAGCATATATCTTGGCTTTAGGGATGAAGAGCTGATTGCATTACTAATTATGTTGGGAAGTCCCACAACTGTTTCTAGCTTTGTTATGGCAAAAAATATGGGACACGATGGTACGGTTTCAGCCAGTACTGTTATGATGACCACGCTGTTTTCAGCCTTCACACTAACTGGATGGTTATTTGTTCTAAAATCGATAAATGTAATCTAAAAAAAAAGCGCTTACTATAGCAGCTATTGCACCGCTATAGTAAACGCCTTATTTATATTTGTTATATTTACTTCTGTATGGGTTCCGCCATCCTCACCATCAAGTGTCCAAGGAACCGGTCCATCAGCATGAATTTTAACCTTGCTAGACTTAAAAGTCTCCACATATTTACAGCTTGTGGTAAGACCAAGAAGATAATTAGCTACTTTGGGCAAATCTTTTCTCGGATGCTCCTTCACAAGAATTACTTCAAATACTCCGTCATCCAGTCTTATATTCTCATATGGCAGCTTAAATCCGCCCACAAATCTGGAATTACTTATACTTCCATATATATACCTGCCGCTGGTTACTACACCATCCGCTTCTATTGACATATCGTATGCTTTGATATCAGGAAGCTCTTTTGCTCCCTCCATCATATATGCCAAATACCCAAAGCTGTTCTTCTTATCCTGAGGTGTAGCATAGGAAACCCTAGTAAATAAGCCGAAGGCCGCGACATAATCAAAATACTCGCTTGTATTAAAACGCCCCTCATCGCACGATATTATCTTATCACCTACTGCTACCTTGGCAGCCTCTAATATGTCATGGGGAACTCCAATAGAATTTGCAAAATCATTGGTCGTTCCCACGGGAATATATCCCAACACTCCCTTATATCCAACCTGGAGTGATGCTTCAATCAAATTGTGGATTGTTCCATCTCCCCCCGCGCATATTATCCTGTCTCCGTCAAAATCTCTTATATTTTCTTTGATATTTCGACCAGTCGGAATTAAGGTCAAGGGTTCTTCATCTGATAAAAGCTCAATAATATTACCTAGATTTTGCTTTATTATTCCTTTTCCTGAAACTGGATTATAAATAAATGCCTTCTTACTCATATGCATATCCCTACATGAATACTACTGTTTCCTCAAGCTCCTTGCGTACTCCGTGATTGGGGTTTGGTGTTGCATCTGCTGCCGCATAGCCTAAATCTAACATCATTAGTACTTCCTCATTTTCGGGAAGATCTAAGAGCTTTGCCATCTTGTCAGGATTAAAACAATTCACCCAGCACGAATCCAAGCCTGCATTTTTCGCCGCTAGTACTAAATGTGTAGCTACAATTGTGGCATCCTCTATACCAGATGTCCTATCACTCTCAGGATACGTATATACGTTGTTTTTGTCATACGCAACTACGAGAACAGTGCCCGCATTATATCTGCAAGGACTTACTTCGTCTATTTTCTTGAGTAAGTCTTCAGATTCTATTACATATATTTTCTGTTCCTGTAGATTTTTAGCAGTAGGAGCATATCTGGCATCCTCTAAAACCATCATTAATGCCTCTCTATCTGCCTTTCTTCCATCATATTTTTTACATGATTCTCTTTCTCTTACTAATGTACTAT
>JAZRXQ010000091.1:0-4020 GCA_045600305.1 Lachnospiraceae bacterium | reverse complement strand
GATACTGGCTTCACGCTTTTTGAAATCAGCTATTTTTTTCTCAAGTGCTTCATGCAAATCGGTGTTTCCAGTTGTAAGTCTTGAACCCCCTGAACCAAATCCGTATTTTTCTATAGCATCTTCACACGCACGAATAAGCTTTGGGTGACTAGTTATATCCAGATAGCTATTAGAAGCCATCAACACGTATTCCTTGCCATTTGAAGTAATATGTGCACCCTGTGCTGAATCTATTGTCTTCATAGTCCTATAAAGGCTATTCTCTTTTAATGAGACAAGCGTCTCTTTCATTTTATCAAGAGTGGACTTTTTATCGTCTTTTTTTAATGGCTTAACTCCACGAACTATTACCCTCTCCTTTTGTAGAAAATCTATTGTCCTTTGAACATCCTCTGGCTCACCAGCATAGAGAAATATCCTGCCACCATTGGGACTGCCCATCTCCTTCATCTTGGTGATTCTACGATAACCATGCTGCTTGGAAGCCACATAGCCTGTGACATAGTCAGGATCATCTGATATACAAATCTCACCTATTATACCGGGGCAATTGACTACCTTGGTTGCTAAAACAATTGCCTCAGCATAGTGATTTTTTTCAGCGCACAATGAGCTATTATCTGTTCTCTCCTGATCCATATATGTTGCTCTTATTCCTCTAGTGGCATCAGGCTCTAATCTCATGAGTCTACGCACATCCAAGAGCATTGCACCTCTCATTGCATAGGTCTCTTTTAGAAATTCCATAACTGCATCTGGCTTTTCTATATTGAGGTCATCTAAAAACTTATGAACCTCTTCAAGTCCCTCTTGCCAGCTTACTACCTCGACAGTGGTTACTTCGAGAGCATCCATATAAATCACCTTATCTGGCTCTATCTTTTCTACCTTGATATTGATAAAATCTGCGTCACCCTTTGAATGATGTAATCCTCTCTCAATTAACGCTTCAGTATATGAATAGAGTTGCTTTTCCGCTATGATTTTTTCTGCGCCTGAAATATGTACCTGCTTACCATCTACATTTTCACTGGCGCGCATTTTTATACTAAATAATGGTGTATTTTCTGACATATAAACCTCAAAAAGCCACTCCTAAGAGTGGCTTTACACATTCACTAATTAAAGTCCAAGTGCCTTAAGCTCCCCCTGTGGTATACTCCTTGCTGAGCTCTACTTTTTTAATCTTAATTCCGAATGCCGTAACTAATAATCCTCTCTGTATTTTTATACCTGAACACAAGGCTAGCATATAAGAATTACATTTTCAATCATTTTTCACGTCGTAAAAAACAATTGGTAAACATTTTTTACACTTAACTCTGACAAAAGTGTGACAAATTATATTTTTTTGCAAAAATGCTTACAAATGGCGTATTTACTTGCTTAATAAGGCTATGGTCTCACAATGCCCGGTGCTCGGAAACATGTCCACGCACCTTACTCTCTCTACTCTATAACCTGCCTCCTGGAGCATCTCGAGGTCTCGGGCTAGAGATGTAGGCTTACATGATATGTAGACCATACGGTCTACGCCATAGTCTATGATTTTACGAAGTGCCTTAGGATTGCAGCCCTCTCTTGGAGGGTCTAGAATTATAAAGTCTGGCTTATCCTCAATCTCATCAAGTTTTTTTAGCACATCCCCTGCTATGAACTCGCAGTTATCTAGCCCATTAAGCCCTGCGTTAATCTTGGCGGCCTCTACTGCCTCTTCAACGATTTCCACACCTATTACCTTGCCACAAACTGGTGCCATAATCTGAGCGATAGTTCCTGTTCCAGAATATAGGTCAAAGACAGTAGGTTTAAACTTACCGCCCTCTGATATATCTCCTATAAACTGGCGAGCTGTGTCGTAAAGAACCTCTGCTCCCAGAGAATTAGTCTGAAAAAATGAAAAGGGTGTTATCTTAAACTTAAGTCCCAATATCTCCTCATAGAAATAATCTCTTCCATATAGCACCTCTGTCCCCTGATCGATTACAGCGTCCGCTAGGGAGTCGTTTTTAGTGTGGAGTACACCAACTAACGTTCCATCCAGTTCAAGGGCTAATAGGGCGTCTAAAAAGCCTTGGAGGATACTCTTTTCCTCTGAACACACCTGAGTAGTTGTAACTAAATCTACAAGTATCTCACCCGTAGCCTTGGCTTTTCTAACTAAAAGATGTCTGTAATACCCCCTATTATCTCTCTTGTGAAGATACGTCATGCAGTGTGCCTTGGTACATTCAAGGGTTGCCACCAGAATCTTTCTAAAATCTTCATCTACAATCTGACATTCCCCAACCGTTATGATGTCATATGTAGAAGCTCTGCGATGAAGTCCAAGAGTCATAGGTCCATCCTTCACCTCATCTCCAAAAGAAAACTCCATCTTGTTGCGGTAACCCTCTACTATTGGTGAAGGTGTTACTCCCTCATAACATGAAAAATCACCATTATAAGGAGCTACAACGGGCTCTAAAAGCTTTTTAATTTGCTCTGTCTTAAGTGCTATCTGATACTCATATGAAATATTCTGATACTGACAGCCCCCGCATTTTCCAAAATGAATACAAGCGGGACACTCTAACTCATTCTTTGCCTTAGCTAACGTTTCTAGGAGCATTCCCTCGCCGTGACCGTTTCTCTTTTTAGTGAGTCTAAGTCTCACCTTTTGCCCTGGCAAAGCATTTTTAACATATACCGGCATATCCTCGCCATCTATTTTTACTACACATTTATTTCCAAAGGCCACCTCTGTAACAGTACCCTCATAGATTTCACCTTTTTTCATTGTGACTTCCTCATTCCTTTTTATTTTCAACAAAAGCCATTTCAGTATACCTAATATACTCTTATTTCACAATATTTTTCCAATACATATTTTCCTAATACAATCCGCCTCTTTTGAGCAAAAAAAGGACCTGCTAAAAAGCAAGTCCTTGATCTCTGTTAAACAGTTTTTTTACTCAGCAAACTCATCTGCAATCTCAGGAGTCACCTCATAGTAATCATCTTCATCGTCATCATCTAACTCATTGTATTTCTCAATGAACTTAGGAACAATGAACTTATATACAGCGAAAGCTATACCAGCAACAGCTGCTACGATTCCTACGATAATTAAAATCTTGCTAAGTAATCCCTTAGTTTCCTTATCCATCGTGTATACCTCCTTATTATTACCTCACAAAAACGAATACATCCCGTAAGGCTTAATCTAGAGATATGATAGCACACCTCTTTTTTAATTGCTAGAGGAAAATAGTTAAAATTTCTTAAGTATTAAAAATCAACCTCTGTGTCATAGTAGCAGCACTTGAGAAGCTTAACCATCTCCTCCTGGCTAGGCTGTCTAGGGTTAGAGCCTGTACATGCATCAAGAAGTGCCTCTGCAGCAATTGACTCAACTCTCTCAAGGAATACCTCCTCAGGAACAAATCCGCTCTCTGCAGGAAGTCCATCGGGTCCATAGTGATTGATTGAGTGAGGAATATTGAGGTCATCATTCATCTTGCGAAGATATGCGATTAAGTTAGCAACCTTCTCATCATCATTAGCACCACCTAAGTGCATATAGTCAGCGATAACTCCATAACGCTTCTTAGCTGTCTCATCCTTGGCATTGAATGCTATAACCTTAGGCAAATACATAGCGTTAGCTGCACCATGGATAATGTGTGCGCCGTAATCCTGGAAGATAGCACCTGTCTTGTGTGCCATTGAGTGAACGATTCCAAGAAGGGCGTTAGAGAACGCCATACCTGCAAGGCACTGTGCGTTGTGCATAGATGCTCTGCAGCTCATATCGCCGTTAAATGATTTAACGAGATTGTCCATAATCATCTCAATTGCATGTATAGCAAGAGGATCTGTATAATCGCAGTTAGCTGTAGATACATAAGCCTCGATTGCATGTGTCATAGCGTCCATTCCTGTGTGAGCTGTAAGCTTAGCAGGCATAGTCTCTGCGAGATCAGGATCAACAATAGCGATATCGGGAGTAATCTCGAAATCAGCGATAGGGTACTTAAT
>JAZRXQ010000090.1:0-8862 GCA_045600305.1 Lachnospiraceae bacterium | reverse complement strand
GGTCAAACTCCGGTGCATAAGGCAACGGCTCATCTGTCTTTGAATTCTTGGCGTATAGCTTGAACCAGTATCTCTCCACCCCAAATAGTTTAAAACGCGCCATATCAGAGGGTGGCATAAAGCTAAATGTACCTGTATGCGCAAGTCCCATTGTGTTATCCACGAACTTGTGTCTTACAAAGCCCTCGCCATTATAATATTCTAATTCTAGCTTGGAGATGTATGAAATCTTACCCTCATCTACCTCTACTAAAAGATTGATAGGTCCATCCTCAAAGGCCTTAGAAAATCCCATGTAAATAGCACTCTCTGGTGCAGGAAGAACATTTAATAATTTAATATTATCCTGGGCGTAATCAGATTTTTTAAGGGTCTTTAAATCACTATAGTTGTGTAACTGAATCAGATCAGGGAGCACATTACTTCCACCATAGCTATAAGACAAGGTCATGTTTTTGATAACAGGATAATGATGTATAGCTGGTATATAATAACAGTTATCTGCTCTTGTCAGTCTAAATCTAATTGCGTAGCTTTCTTTGGCACCAACCTCAGTAGGACACATATCATCAGGACATATAAACTGCATCGTCACATGTCCGCCATCATCTGCTCCAAAAATAGTACTAAAGCCTCTGTCAACAGGGAGCATATTCCAGCCTCTGCCGTTGAAGTATTCAATAGCAACCTCCTGAACAAACACCTTGGCAGGCGATAGCTCAACTGACTTCTTGGGCTTCATCTTGACTATTCGTAGATTAACTGCCTCTACCTGCTTAGGTAGCTCATTGATTCCCTCGCTAAAGGAGAGGTCAAAATCAAGCTTAACTAGAGCACCTGGCTTGTTGAGGTAATCATTATCTCCAATTACGCATTCAGAATACAAGCTGATTCTATCAGAGAAGGGTAAAAACGCCCTAGCATTTAGATTCTTACTGCCGTCATAGATAAGTGGCTCTCTAGGCTCTTCTGAGCTAGATGTAATACCAATATTTTCAACAGTAATATCATTTTTAACAGGTCCCTTAGCAGTAAATATAAGGCAACCTAATGTCCTAGAGCCAAACTGCATTGTTCCTACTCTGCCCTCTGGTCTAAAGCTAAAGCCCCTATCCTCTACTCGTATATCATTTATCTCTACTAATTTGCCTTCATCATCCTCTTCCGAGACCACTATATAGCTAATAGTGATATAGCCTGACTTGATAAGAGAAATCAGCTCTGCTCCCGCATCAAAATTGACAAATACTCTACTAGACTTGGTGTTAAAGAGTGTCTCATGAGCTATTATAAAGCTATGATGAGATAGCTCTTCATCTGTAATAACCTCATCTCCAGGAACTATACACTTGACAGTGCCGCTTCCTACGTCGGTCTTAAAAATATGCGTAAGCTTGCTTGCTGTGGCATAGATGGGATTTACTGATTCGAAAATAAGTGCAGGTGTTTCCTCTTCCTCCTCAGACATAGAATCTGTATCTGTCATAAGCCTGATTCCTGCAGGAAATCGCCTTCCCGGTGCGTTATCATTATCTACCTTCATTAAAACAACACCTGTGGCGGGATATGCTTTCTTTAATGAGATTCCAAGCATATTGATTAGAGACACATATTCAAGCTCTAGGGATTCCTTCATAGAGTCGATAACCTTTTCTGCCCCATCTGCATACAGCATAGCAAGGGTAGATCCCACATCTGGCTCCTTAAAATCAGGGAGCCACTCTGGAGTATAGCTTGCGGCATGCTGCTCTATGAACTCCAACATCTTTTTTCTTGAATCCACGTTATTATTCTTTTTATATATATAATCAAAATGATCCATAAAAAGCTCCAAAATTACTCTTCTTCACTAGTTGTATCCAGATAAAAGGGAAATACCATATTCTCTCTATTACCAGTAGCATTTAGTGTATAATCAATTGTTATAAATAGACACCCCGGCTTAGTCTCAGAATCTAATGAAACTAAAACATCACTGACTCTTGGCTCGTTTGTCGTAATATCTCTTTTAATCTCATCTGAAAATATAGTATTAAGTCCTGAGTCCATATTCTCAAAGGTATAGGTCATTAGTCTTGTACCATAGCCTGGTCTCATAACTCTCTCACCCTTATTAGTCATGAGAATGAGATATATACTCTCTTTGACCCTTTCACTCTCCGTATTAGTTGTGATACGCCCTGTCGTCATATCTACCTGAAATGGAAACTTGGCTCCACGACCAAAATAATAAGGCTCGTTCATAAATCTACTCCTAACTACCCTAACTTGATGGGGCTACCTGATGCTGTAATAGGTCCAGAGCTCTCTAGCTTCATAGCTGATGAAGCATTAACTGTAATATTACCACTCTTAAATGATGCTCCCTGGTTACTCTCTAGCTTGATGTTGTCATCCGCTGTGACATCTACCTGCTTACACTTTAATTTGACATTGCCATCCTTATCCATGGTAAGTGTCGTGCCATCCCCGACCTTGATGGTCATCTTGTCCGTACATTTGATGGTAATATTCCCCTCGTTTTCAGCGGTGGTCATCTTGATTGAATTATCCCCCTTCTTGTCTGAAATAAGGACACTATTATTCTCATTATCAATTATAATCTGATGCTTGTTCTTGCAGGTGTAAATAGAAATCTTATCCTTGTTGCTATCTGGATTTTCTCCATCATCGTTCTTGACATCATCAAATCTAATTGTAGAGCCATATCTCGTGGTAATTGCTTTAATCTGATTAGACTCTTCTGTATTAGAGGTTATAAATTTGTCATTGTCCTTGTTGACACAGGCGATGATATAGGGTCTATCTATAAGTCCCTGTTCAAATACTACTAATACCTCATCATTAATCTCTGGAATAAAATAACTACCCCATTTATTACCACCTGATGAAAAGGCTACCCTAGCCCACTGTAAATCATTGTAATCCTTGTCTCTAACAGGAATACGCACACAGACTCTACCTGGCATCTTCTCATTGTAGTTTTCCACAACGACTCCAACTAAAACGCCAAATATTCTATTGTCACCAGTCTCTGTCTTGATAACGTTCTTCTGCGCTATCTCGTCCATTATATCGTAAAAGCCCATAATTGTTCCTTAAGTATTGTTAAAGATTTAAAAGCCTAGTCCATTACTCTTCTTTTCTGCTGCAACTCCAAATAGCTTGACAAGATATCTGCTATCTCTATCAATAGTATGAATAACCCTATTTACATAAAATGTATTATCAGCCCCGGTTGATACTCCTGAAAAATCATAAAAATATCCAGGTAAAAATTCAGGAAGTCCAAAGAGTTGACATTCAAAGCTACCATATCTATAGCTCATCGCCTCATATAAAGACTTTGCTCTGCTCTCTGCATCATCCTTGGACCTAATAGAAGCATCAATATACACTCTCTTTGAGCCCTTTAGCATAGCCGCAGCATAATTGCCCTGCGAAAGATTTCCTGTTGAATACTTGACCTCCGCGGAAATCATCTCACCCTTGGCTACATCCATTCCTCTAGCCTCTATTGACTCAACCATACCTGTTATATCATATCTAATATCAAAGGATGTAATACCCCAGCCTGGATTTAGCTTCATCCTAACAGTCTTGTCTGATTTTGCAGGCCTATATTTTACTACACCATTCTCTATATAAAACTCAAAATTAGATCTCTTGGCTGCTCTTACGATAAATTCATAATCACTCTCTGCAACCATCTCTACCGTTTTATCGAGTGGCTCATCGCCAGGCGTTGCATCTGCAGACTTGGGCGGGAAATCGAAGTTCTCTATTATCTCAGATTTAGAAAATTTCTTGTCTTTTATCTCCTGTAGCAAAGCTTCAACTGCATCTAGATAGCTCTTTTCCTTAACCTGTTTTGAAAATGAGCTAGACATCATAACGCCCTTGGCGTCCATTGCAGTAACTCTAATTGCAGGTATATCCCCTTCCTCGAAGATGAAATTAACTGCAGTTATTACTCCTATAAAAATGCGACTTGCACTTCCAGAATATCCAGTACAAACCTCAACCTTTGAGCCTAGCATTATATATTTTTTTACCTTGTCATATAGATACTTGGCCTCTGACTGGTCGTATATATCACCAAATGAAAACTCACAGGTTGATGCTTCAAAGCCACTTGTAAGGTCTACAGATAAATCAAATACTGGAATTGCATCCTTTTCATTGATTTCTACATCATTAATCTTGATTACAACAGCAGGATGCGCAAATCTATCATATTTTTCCTGTAAATCCTTGAATTCGTATTCTTTTGAACCACTGCCTAAGCTAGGCATATTAAACCCTGCCATAATTAAAATCCTATAATATTACTTGCGTAGTTTTTGACTCCAAAATCATTGTTTGCCGCAAAATTAGAATCAAATAAACTGTTAAATGCCTTTTCCCAATGCTGCTCAGATGCGTATTCTGTAACCTCTCCGTTTTCAGCCACATCTGCAGGCATATCCTGCCTTAATCTGATACTAATCTTAGATCTAATGGGTTCGCCCTTATTATTGAACATTGTATATGTTACCTCTACGAAGTTGAGTTCTCCCCAAAAGGCCATCTTGTTCCATACGAAGCCTATTATTCTCGAATAGCTTCTCATCATACAAGCTACAAATAGCTCTGAATATTTAACCACTGAATGCTCTGCTACATTTAGAATCTTGTGTGCAATATTACCTGCCGATAAGCCCAGATTAAATGCATCCCCCATAAAGGCATCATTAATATTGGTATCGTCTAAGATTAAATCCATAGACAGTGTGGTCTCAGAAGGGTCATCAATCTGCATATAAGCAGCCTCTCCTGAACCTCCTACAGTATTTTGAACACCCTGTCTCTTTCCACCTCTGGAAGTAATCCTAAGAGTTGATGGATTGTACTGAACCTTGATAGGAATGTAGTCCTGTCCGTTGTCTCTAATGATATCCTGTGCTTTACTCTCAGTCTCCATAAGTGGACCAGCAGCATCTTTTAGCTTGGCAAGATTCTTAGCACCACCAACATTACTTATGCTTGAGGTAAGACCTGCCATAGCAGAGCTTGCACCGCCGATATCCTCACCAGCATCATTCTTCCATTTTTCGGGATCATATTTCCTAAAAAGAACGTAAGCAGTCTCTACCTTACCATTTATGGAATCTAATAGATTTTTACCTAAATCACTCATTTAATATAAAACCTCTAATTAAAGACCTAAAATATTGGGAGCAATTGAGCCAAGTCCGCTCTCATCCATACTATCCATACCGCCATCACCTGAAAACATTCCAGTACTCAAATCACCAACAGCCTTGCCTTCAAGGGCTCTTTTGTATTTTGTCTCCCAGTCATTGTCAACATCCATCTTGGAACCCAAAAGGTGAAAATCTACTTCTGCTCTTATTGGATGACCTGTAATAGAAAACATTGTATATCTGGCAGTCACTGAGTTTAGCATTCCTCTATAGGATATATTCTTGCCCCAGGAGATGCCTACCATTCTGTGATACTGACTTCTAACAGCTCCCACAAAGCCCTCGACAATTGGGAGTACGCTAAAATCCTTTTTACTATTTGCTATGTTCGCTATATCCTTAACTACATTAGTAGCATTGAGAGTAAACTTGTCTCTCATGAATGCATCGGCATTAAGCTCATAATCAAAGATTAGCTTAAAGCTTACCTCTACGAAGCAGGGCAAGGGTCCATATTTAAATCCATTTTTTGCCGGTGGTTGTTTCTTAGCACCTTCTGTCTTTTGAGTAACATCATTTACTACATTGGCAATGAGCTCACGTCCTCCACCTCTTGCAGACACTGTAAGTGTCGTGGGATTAAACTGTACCTCAAAGCTCCTAGCTCCGGAATTACCCATTATGTTTTCTTTACCATCTGCAAACTTTTGTGCTACTGCACCAAGTCCCTCGCCTGAAATAGCTCCACCAGCAGCAGTTGCCTTGGCCTTTAGTGCACTCACATCTGCATCACTTGCGACACGTGATGAAAATCTACTCTTCGTACCATCCGACTCTGTTACCTCTACAGTCTTGACAGCGTCATAGAAGGTTAGCCTGGCTTTTACTATATTTCCAAGTAATTTATTTCCTGTATTTCCTAATGCGTTTCCTATAGCATCCATGAATAATTAGATTCCTCTTCTCCTGCGCTCTCTATCCATCTTTTTCTCAAGCCTGTTATAAACCTGTTCTGATAGAGAACCGATTCTACTATCTACATTTTCAGCTATGAGACGAACGATTTCTCTCTCATCTGTAACCTTGACGTCATTGACCGTCGTGTTTGTCACCTGCTCTACAGTGGTAGTCGTGACATTTTCCTTCTTTTCTTCAGTCTTTTTTATCTGATTAGTTGTATTATTCCTAATTAATTCTTCAAGATATTCCTCGTTGATTTGCTGTTCAGTTTCCTTGTGAGTTAAATTAAGAGACTCCGTCAAATGCTCATCCACGATTGTTTTTACCGTATCAACTCTTCTAGGAAGTACCTGGGTTAATTGGCGTTCTACAGTTCCTTCTAAATCGGCAACTGGCGCAAGCTTAAGTATCTGGTCTGTAATGAGACTAAGCTCGCCACTTTCGTAGCGATTAACCATCTCATTATGAATGCGGGTGATGTAATTCTCTACCTCGTTGTTATAGACTGTCGTATCCACGTTATCCACCTGGGTATAACTACGCTCTGTGGTTATCTCATCACCTTCGTCTATATTGTTCTCTATTCTATATACCCTCTCAACCTCGTCACCATGGACTTCGTTGTACTCTGATATTTCTCTTATCTCACTTATCAGAGTATTTTCCATGTCAAAGGTTATCTTGGTATCTCCTGTAATCTCTCTATTATTGACAAGATTATTATATGCTTCTAAGATCTCAACAGTCTCAGGAGCATAAACAGCTCTATAGGCTTCTGGAATTCTGTTAGACTCCTGCTCCTCCCTGGTGGGTGTCTCTAGATATTCTAACATCAGCTTGTTGTCGTTATTAAGTGCTCTTAAAGCATCAGACATAGCCTTTCTTCTATCTATTTTTGTGCTAGTCTTTGGCTTAGCTAACTCTTCGACCTTAATCTCAGAGATTTTTTTAGCATTTTCTATATTTTTCTCGTTGATGATATCAAGCTGTTTGCGGTAATCATTATCTTCTAGATTATCGCCCTGAATAACTGTAATCTCCTGATATTCAGGTGCCTCTGTAAATACTCTTATATCCTCTTCGTATCTATAATCACCACCAGAATAGTAATTCTCATCTCCACCATATTCATTTAAGACATTGTAGAGTATCTCTATCTCGCCCAGCTGATTGTTGCTAATACTCGTGTGATATTCTGCCGCAGCCTTATCAGAAATAGGCTTTCTAATATGATATTCCTCAAATCTCTTGTAGGTATTCTCAGTAATCTCATTTATGGCAGTAGCCATATTAAGCCATAATCTGTCTTCGTGCTTTAGAATAGTGTCATACTTCAAATCGTAAATATAGCTAATAGCATTGGACATAATAGCCTTTACCAGCTGATTTTGCATGGTAGTTAAGCTAACCTCTTCTATGTCCTCATCCACTAGCTCATAGCTATTAACTGTATTATAGACAAGATTATTGTCGATTCCTGTAGCCTCGTACTTTAGCTCATTAGCAAACATCTGATTGAACACATGATTTTGCTCTGAAATGGCCATCTGAGCATTGCTGATATTATTATTCCAGCTATAGGAATCAATTATGTAATTTTTAAGCTCGAGATATAAATCTCTTGTGCCTAATCTATTGTAAATATCCTCGTGTAGATAATACTTATACGAGCGATTATCCTCTGTCCCACTCTTGACACTCTCAGCGTCAGCCTTGATTGAATTATCTACTCTTGTTAGAGAATTAAGTGTCTCTAAATTAGTCCAATAGAGGTTTTGAAGAGCGTGGATATTATCGGTCTCTTGCTTGAGTATGCTGACCTCTCTCATGAACTGATTAACATCAGTGATGCCAAGCTTCCTTAGGGTCTGCTCTATAAATATCCTGTCCTGATAGGTTATATTATTATCCTGTGCTAAAACTATTCGGTTTAGCACATTGTTAATTAGCTCAACCTTGACATCATTAGATACCTTGTTAGACGATATATTGACAAAGCTATTAGCTCCACCCTCTGCTAAATATACCTCAGCTGGAGCAGTCACAAAATGAAGTAGCTCATCTGCCTCAAACTCGCAGGATACAATATCATAATTGCCAATCATCCTCTGTGAAAAGCTTGAAGACAGTGTAATAATATTGGGATCACTCTTAAGTTGTATAGGCTCTGTCAACTTTAACATCTAATTTCTCTTACTTTTTACTCAAAAACTTGTTGATATCTCTTGCACTTCTCTTAGCGGGATACTTGTTAGCCTCAGCCGCTCTACTCATCTCATCCTTGGTCTTCTTGCTTAGCGTATCCTTTTCTACAGCAACTGGTGCATCTAAATTGCCAAATCTTGTGAGCTTAAATTTTTTATTATCAGCCTCAGCGGTCATCTCAAGCTTTGTCTTTTTACTAAGTGTATCCGCTTTAACTACTACTGGTGTATCTAAGCCCTTGCTATCTGTAAGACGATATTTTTTAAGATCAGCAGCTGTAACCATATCATCCTTAGATAGCTTGCTGAGCTTATCCTCTTTAACCGCAATAGGTGTGCCAAGACCTGCGTCCTTGCTAAACTTAAACTTTTTAAGATTAGCATCGGCAATCATCTCTTGCTTAGTCTTCTTGCTATATTTATCTTCTCCTACTACAACAGGTGTATCAAGACCCTCACCTCTTGTAAGCTTAAACTTGTTCTTTTTAGCAGCAGCTATCATTGCTGACTTG
>JAZRXQ010000089.1:0-5075 GCA_045600305.1 Lachnospiraceae bacterium | reverse complement strand
TGGTTATTTCTAACCGACTCTGACTGGCTGTTTCTGCCCGACTCCAACAGTGACAATTTGCCATGGATGGCAAATTGAGCGAAGTTGCGCATGGATGCGCACCTGAGCGGCACATTAACTAGATGCTACGTAACATAAATGAGCGTGTCCGAAGGTTGCACAGCGTGAAAGCTGTTTGAAAGCCAGTGCGCCCCATAGTGCATCATGTGGTAGCGTCAGTGTATTTATATTGATAGTCTCAAAAAGTATAAGTAATAAAACAGGTGAATATGAAACTTCAGATAAAGCTAGTTAGACATGGAAAAACTCCTGGCAATGAGCAGGGGAGATATATAGGACAACGCACAGATGAGTCGCTCTCTATATTAGGGCAAGAGTACATAAGTGAGAATAGAGAAAGAATAATAGGGGAATGGAATACCAAAGAGATATTGTTCTTTACCAGTCCGATGAAGCGATGTATAGAGACACTTAAGTTGATAGCACCAAAGGCTTTATATGATGAAATACCAGATTTAAAAGAAATTGATTTTGGCGTATTTGAAAACAAAAACTATGAAGAACTTAATGGCAGAGAGGACTATCAAAGCTGGATAGATTCTGGCGGCAAGAGTGATTATCCTGGGGGAGAGACTTTGGAGTCTTTTTTGAGTAGAAATAAAATTGGATTTGAAAAATTAGTACATAAACTCGAAGAGAGAGGATGTGACAAAGCAATAGTTGTTTGTCATGGGGGAAGTATCATGGCAATTCTAAGCCAGTTAACAGGCGAGGAGTATTTTGATTTTCAAGTGAAAAATGGTGAAGGCTATTTACTTGAACTAGAGGTGTATAATGGTCATATTTTTGGCGTATCATATAATAGGCTTTAGTCTGGGAGTGCTATTGGATTTATTTATAGGTGATCCTCATTGGATGCCTCATCCCGTCAGACTAATAGGTAAGTTCATAGGTTTTTTAGATAAGAGCTTTATGAATCCTATTATGGAAAAAACTAAAGAGAATAAGTCTAAAAGAGATTACAAAAAAGAATTTAAGCTTGGGCTATTAACTGTGCTTTTAGTAGTTGTAGTCACATATATTATTACAGTAGTTATTATGGTTGCGGCATACCTGGTTCATCCTGTTTTAGGCATCATAATAGAGGCGGTATTAAGTGCATATACCCTCGCTGCGACCAGCCTATACAAAGAGAGCATGAAGGTATATAAAGCCTTAAAAAAGGATGATATCAAAGAGGCAAGGTTTGCGGTATCCATGATAGTCGGAAGAGATACTGATAGTCTGGATAAAGAAGGGGTAGCTAAAGCTGCAGTTGAGACTGTTGCAGAAAATACCTCTGATGGAGTAATCGCACCCATGATATATCTAGCCCTAGGCGGACCAATACTTGCCTTTTTATATAAGTCAATCAATACAATGGACTCAATGATTGGTTATAAAAACGACAGGTACGCTAGCTTTGGAACGGTGGCTGCAAAGCTTGATGATGTAGCAAATTTCATCCCAGCAAGAATTAGTGCAGGATTAATGATAATAGTAGCGGCATTTTTAAGAGAGTGTAACGCAAAAAACGCAGCTAGAATTTTTAAGAGAGACCGCTTTAATCACAAGAGTCCTAATTCAGCCCAGACAGAGAGTGTGTGTGCAGGAGCATTGGGGCTTGAACTCGCAGGAGATGCCAGTTACTTTGGTAAAATAGTAAAAAAGCCCACTATTGGAGATAGAACCAGAGAGGTCGAGCCAGAGGATATATTTAGAGCTAATAAGCTAATGTATGGGGCAGAGTTTTTATTAGTTTTGATTGTTGAACTTTTATTAGTTGCGCTTTGTTTATTTATTTGAGGTAGTTTATGAGTAAAGAGAAAAAGTCAGAGCATGGCGGAGATATTTATCGTAACCATGTAAAATATGATTTTTCTGTAAATACAAGTCCATATGGTACGCCGCCTTCTGTCAGGGCAGCAATTAGTAAATCATTGTTGGATATAGGTTGCTACCCTGATAGCCACTATGAGGAGCTTAGGGAAGCGATTGCAAAGAGTGAGGGGTGTGAGGCAAAAAACATAATCTGTGGAAATGGTGCGACAGAGCTTATTTTTGCAGTTACACGCTCAGTGAAGCAGCTATGTGAAAAGCAGGACATCTCTGTGGGATTATTTACACCAGGATTTTTGGAGTATGAAAAAGCCGCAATGGCAGTTGGATTATCTATTAACAAAGTAGAGTTAAAAGAAGACAAAGCATTTTTACCGGAGAAATCCGATATAGATGAGCTTGTGAAAAATGATTTTATAATCATAGGTAATCCCAATAATCCAACAGGTAGATTATTTAATAAAACTTGGCTAGAGAGCCTACTTAAAAAGGTAGAGGAACTGGGCTCATATGTAATGGTTGATGAGAGCTTTTTGCCATTGACATTGTTGGAAGAAGAATACGATGAACTGTACAGAGAACTCCTAGATACAAATAGTAGGGTAATTCGCATCAAATCCTATACCAAGAGCATGGCGATTCCTGGCATTAGATTAGGGTATGCATTTTGTACTAATGATGAGTTAGTAGAGAGTATATATGCTCAGTTACCTGAGTGGAATGTGTCTATTCCAGCCATGAGAGCAGGGATTGAGGCTGCGTACTGTAAGGAGTGGCTCAAGGAAAAAATAGTAGAAAACGAGTCAGGTCTAGAGGCAGAGCGTAGGTACTTAGCTGAGGGATTAAGATTAGCTGGCACTATATTAGGACATGAAATAAAAGTATATGATTCAGACACTAGCTTTTTACTGATTAAGTGTGATTTTAACCTATACGATTATCTACTTGAAAAGGGAATTCTCATTAGGGATTGCGAAAATTTCTTTGACGAGGATGGTTTTTATAGAATAGCAGTTAAATCCCGCAGAGAAAATGATGAGCTGTTATTTTCATTAGGTGTAAAAAATTCGCATTGTAAAAAAGCAGATAGAGGAGAGCTTTTGACTGTTAAGCCTAGTGAGATAGAGGCAAAGAGCTTTTCTATTTTGACAGAGGAATTAGAAGCTAGAGGAATTATCTTAGAGGGTGATACGGCGTCAGTGATTAAGAGATGTATCCACACCTCAGCAGATTTTGAATATGTAAATACTTTGAGGTTCTCTGATGATGCCGTTAGCATTGCAAAAGGTCTAATTAGAGAGGGCGCACATATTGTTACTGATACTAATATGGCACTGACTGGAATTAGTAAGATGGAGCTAGCCAAATACGGTTGTAACTGTCATTGCTTTATGGCTGACTTGGACGTAGCAAGTGAAGCCAAGGAGCGAGGTGTAACGAGAGCGACTGTTAGTATGGAGAGAGCAAGTAGGCGTAATTCAAAGACAATTTTTGTCGTTGGAAATGCGCCGACAGCACTGATTACACTATGCGAGCTGATGGATAGTGGAATGTATACGCCAGATTTTATCGTGGGTGTACCAGTTGGCTTTGTCAATGTAGAGCAGGCCAAGGATATGGTTATGGAGAGAGACATTCCATATATAGTTAATCGCGGTAGAAAGGGTGGTAGTAATGTGGCTGCCTGTATAATCAATGCGATTTTATACCAGATGAGAGAGGAAGATAATGCCTAGATTTGGTTTTACTACTGGAAGCTGTAGTGCGGCGGCAGCAAAGGCGGCTACATATATGCTTCTTACAGGTAAGCTAATAAATAAAATAATTATAGATACCCCCAAGGGCATTAGATATGACGCCGAGATACTTGATATCACTAGAGCAGAAAAGAGTGTTAGCTGTTGCGTAATCAAGGATGGTGGTGATGACCCAGATATCACCACAGGAGCACATGTGTATGCTGAGGTGACTTTTTATAATAGGGATGAAAAGGATGTTTCTGTTGATGGAATGAGTTTTGGAGAGATAGAGCATATCCTAGACTATGCGGTTTTTATCGAGGGCGGAGTAGGTGTTGGTAGAGTCACAAAGCCAGGACTAGACCAGCCTGTTGGAAATGCAGCTATCAATTCAGTTCCTAGACGTATGATTACCGACGAGGTTACAGAGGTTATGAGGCTCTGTGATTACAGAGGTGGGATTAAGGTCACCATCTCTATACCAGAGGGGGAGTCACTAGCTGAAAAGACTTTTAATCCAAGGCTTGGAATAGTGGGCGGTATATCGGTACTTGGAACTAGCGGGATTGTTGAGCCTATGAGCTCAGAGGCTTTGCTTGCAACGATTGATGTAGAACTCAATCAAAAGAAAGCCTTAGGGTGGAAATATGTACCTATTTCACCAGGTAATTACGGACTTGATTACATGAAGCGTACCTATGATTTTGACCTGGATGTGAGTGTGAAGTGTTCTAATTTTGTGGGTGATACCATAGATATGGTTATAGCCAAAGGGTTTTCTTCGATGCTTTTTACAGGACACATTGGAAAGCTCGTTAAGATTGCTGGTGGGATGATGAATACTCATTCTAAGTTCGGTGATAATCGAATGGAGGTGCTCGCGGATTGTCTGAAGGTAGTTGGAGAAGCGCAAGGGATAGATGTCTCTGAGGTTATTAAAAAAGTTACCGATTGCGTAGTGACTGAGGACGCTGTTAATATCCTAGAGCAAGCAGGATATAGAGATGCGGTTATGGCTCTTGTAATGGATAGGATAATGAGCCAGTTAGAGGATAGAGCAGAGAAGATTCTTCATATTGAGTGCATAATGTATTCTAACAGCCATGGACTCTTGGCAAAGAGCAAGAGGGCGGATGCGCTCTTGCAAGAGATAAAAGAACAATGTATGTAGGCATGAGATTTTTTTAGAGCATTAGATTTTTTGTTAGTGCAGCGGTTAGGTAGAATTTATGAAGGTTTATTTTGTAGGCGCAGGATCTGGCGCAGTTGATTTAATAACAGTTAGAGGGCAAAGACTCCTTGAGAGCGCAGATGTAATTATATATGCGGGTTCTTTGGATAATCCAGAGCTACTTAATTACGCAAAGAAAAGTTGTGAGATATACAACAGTGCCACAATGACGCTTGAAGAGGTGATGGAGGTAATGGTTCCCGCGGCTCGAATGGATAAGCAGGTTG
>JAZRXQ010000088.1:0-2040 GCA_045600305.1 Lachnospiraceae bacterium | reverse complement strand
GCCTACTGGCATGAGAGTATGAGCTAATTGCTCTTGAGTCAGTTTATATAGAGCGTAGGTCTGATCCTTGGCAGCAGTTACAGAATTTCTGATTGAAAATCTACCATTATCAAGCTTAGTAATTCTGGCATAATGTCCCGTAGCTATGTAGTCTGCTCCAAGCTCTGATGCTTTTCTAAGAAGTGCCTCCCATTTGACGTGCCTATTACATGCTATACATGGATTTGGGGTATGGCCTCTTTGATACTCTGTTATAAAATAGTCTATTACATCCCGCTTAAATTCAGCCTTGAAATCTATTACATAATACGGAATCTCTAAAGTGTCCGCTACTCTTCTAGCATCATCTACTACTGACAAAGTACCGCAGCCGCCCTCTTCTGACTGAACGAATATATCATCCTCCCGCCAGGTCTGCATAGTTACACCTATAACATCATACCCCTGCTCCTTTAATAGATATGCTGCCACAGATGAATCAACTCCACCTGACATTCCTACTACTACCTTCTTTTTCATTTTCTCACCACATCACTCTATGTTTATTCTGCAAATACGGATACATACTAACATAGATTTTACTATAAAAAAAGTGAGATTTAAAAAACAACTGTAATAGTTGTCCCAACTCCAGGTGCACTATCTAGTTCTATCTTTGCATCATGTATTTCAACAATATGTTTTACAATAGCTAGTCCAAGTCCTGTTCCACCTGTAGCTTTTGACCTGCTTTTATCTACTCTGTAGAATCTCTCAAATATTCTTTGTTGCTCTGCCGCAGGTATTCCAATTCCATTGTCTCTTACAGCAAGTGCGACTCTTCCATCCCTTTTAGACACAGAAATCAATACTTTTCCACCCTCATTATTATATCTGATTGCATTCTGTGCTAGATTCTCTATCAGCTCCTTTATCATATCATTGCTTCCACGAACAAGACACGATTCTCCCTCTAAGGACAAGCTAACATTTCTTTGTTTTGCGTTTACAGTCAACTCATCCATACATTCTTTTGCAACATCATATAAATCTATCTCATCAAATAGTATTTCTCTACCTTTTCTGTCAAGCTCAGACAGCCTTATAATGTCATTAATAAGTGCAAGCAATCTATCTGCGTTTTTCTTTATTTCATGGTAAAAATGTTTTTCTTGCTGATTGCCTACCATTCCTCCTTCTAAGAGTTCTGCATAACCAGATATTGCAGTAAGCGGTGTTTTTAACTCGTGAGACACATTTGCAGTAAAATCCTGTCTGGCTTTAGCAGCTGCCAGGATATCTGTGTGCTGGCTGCGTAACATTTCTGCTAATGGGTCTAATTCTCTATACGGTGATTCATAATCTGAGTTTTCAAGGTTTGTAGCCATTACCTCTATAGGTAGCAAAAGCTGCCTCGTAAGCAAATGTGATATCAAAACGCAAACAGCAATAATTAAAAGAATAATAAGGACAATAATAGGTGCTACAGATATAAATACAGACCATAAGCTCTGTGCATTTGTAGCCACACGAAGAACAGTACCATTATCCAAAAGAAGCGCGTAGTAAAAGGTGTTCTCATTCATTGTGTCAGATCTTCTAACAGCTTCTCCTTCGCCATCATCAAATGCCGCCTGTATCTCAGGTCTGTCGTTATGATTTGTAAGTAAATCTGCCTTAGCATCGTTATCATAGAGAACAGTACCGTCCGCATCTATCCAAGTAACGCGCAGCTCATCAATATCTGTAGATAAATCTATCTCATCTGTATCTATATTTACCGACTCAAAATAATGCGTATCTCTAAGTAGCTTGGCACTAACAGCTAAGTCATCTCTTACTTGTCTTTGAAACAAGCTATAATATATAATTGTAATTCCTATGACTGTTGCGATAACCGCTAAAATTGCAATTCCTACTAGTCTTATATTTATCTTATTTTTCATTCTATTACGTATCCTACATTTCTCACCGTTTTAATTCTGGTGCCATAATCTCCTAGCTTCTGACGAAGCGTCTTTACATGCATATCAATAGTTCTCGACTCACCTTCGTAATCCG